>JAEELC010000099.1 GCA_016288675.1 Acholeplasmatales bacterium
ACTAGAAATTTAAATCCTTTTTTCATGTTTTTTCTCCTGATATAAATATGGGCAAACTTTTTTTATTTATTATATATATAATAAAAAGCGTTAAATAAACGCCCACAAAACGAATGTATTATAGCATATTGCTAAGACGATTTCCACAAAAAAACTATCACTTTTTTAATAAAAAAATAAAAAAAATAAAGTCGAAATCAAATTTCGACTTTCAGCGTTTTATATTCGACATTTTATACTAAAAACTAGTTCTAAATTAGTTTTTTTAGTTCCTCATAGCTCTTATCAAAAACATCTAATAAAGCAGCAAATTCAGCCTTATCAATGATATCTTTTCTAATAGGAATCAAAGTATTTTCTGTTTGCTCATATAGCTTTTTCATGCCTAGATTTAATGTAATACCTTTTAATGAATGTAGCATATTATGCAATTCATCAATATTGTTAAGGTCAATATTCTTTTCAATATCATTATGATAACTTGCATAATCTGTCACAAAGCTTTTAGCTACAACATTAAATAAATCTCTACTTCCTGCTAGATATTGCATCCAAACTTCTTCTTCAACGTACATAAATATCCCCCCTTTTTATTGTTATTCAATAATAATCTTATTATCCTTCTTAGTTATATGAGAACTAAAGAATGCAGTCATACCCTTGATTAATGTATCAAGATCCTTAGTACCTGCTGTTTCTATACAAGAATGCATAGCAAGTTGAGCTAAACCAATATCAACTGTTGGAATTGATACTTGTGTTGTAGAAATAGCACCTAAAGTACCACCTCCACGAACATCACTTCTGTTAGTAAAATCTTGATAAGCAATATTTCCTTTATCAAAAATGAATTTTAAAATAGCTTGGCTTAAACCATCTGTTGCATAATGTTGGTTAGCATTATGCTTAACAACAATACCTTCGTTCATAAATACTCTATTGATTTGGTCTGTCTTAGCAACATCATTAGGATGTACTGCATGAGCGTTATCACAAGATACCATTAATGATTTAGCAAGTGCTACCTTTAAATCTTCATCAGTTAATCCTAAAGAATCTTTAATACGGTTTAAAGTATCTAGTAAGAAAGTACCATTAGCACCTTGCTTAGTTTCACTACCAACCTCTTCATTATCAAATGCTATGCATACATTCACACTCTTATTAGCCTTTGCAGCAGTAACACCTTCAAATAAACCATATACGCTTTCTAAATCATCAATTTGTGGAGCTAAGAAATATTCTTTATCAGCGCCAATTACTGAACCACGATAACGTGAATATAATGTTAAATCATAGCTTAATACATCGCTTGATTTATAACCAAATTCTTTTTCAATTAATGATTCTAATGTTGCTTCTTTTCCTAATAAAGGTAAAAGATCAATTTGTGGATTATAATTCTTTCCACTATTAACATCTCTATTAAAGTGAATGCATTCATTTGGAATTACAAGTAAATCTCTGTCAAAATTAATTAATTCTTCTTTAATTGAACCATTATCCTTAACAAAAATTCTACCTGAAATAGAAAGTGGTCTATCAAAGAAACTTGAATAGATTGGTCCACCATATACTTCTGTATTAAGCATTGAATAATGCTTAGCTACAGCAATATTATTATGTGGCTTAATCTTAAATGTTGGCGAATCAGTATGAGCCGCAGCCATATTAAATGATAAATCAGAAATATCATTAGGTAACATAAATGCAATTAAAGCTGATCCATTACGTGTTACATAATAATTTTTACCTTTTTCTAATTTCCATGATTCATATTCATGTAATTCAGTGAATTCCTTTTCATCTAGCAATTTTTTTAAGCTTCTAACTGCTTCATAAGCATTAGTTGAAGTTTTTAAATAATTAATAAATTTATTTACGTTTTCCATAAATTACCTCCACGTAATTTTCAAAGTAAATGAAAGTTCATTATTACTATTATAAATTTGATAATTTTCTTTTTTATCATCAAATTTTATTGTTGCACATTCATTCAACTTTAATTCTTTAATATATTCACATTCAAAAGCCTTAATACGAGATATAGAACTATCAAATGTATTATAAACATATCCTAAATATTTACAATTATTAACATGACCATTATGATCAACATCATTTAAAGATGTACAAATGCTAACACTATTGTTTAATTGTATATCATCATCAATTATTACCTTTTTAGGCATTTCAATAATTGATTCATTTTCACAATCTGATGGAAATACTACATTGCTAGAACGTTCTATTCTTCTAGTATCGTAATTAATTACAACCCATTTTGTACAAGCTTTGATACAACTAGTACCATCTTTTCGTTTAATTTCATAGCTTCTATCAAAATCAATTCGACCAGGCTTAGATGGATATGTTTCCACTATTCCATTTTCGCCATTAATTAAATCATTATAAAATTCAACGCGAGTTCTAATACAAACCCAAGCTTGACGCTTTTCTTTACATGCAAGATATCCACACCCAAGACGTTCAGCATGTCTTCCTGCAATTTCTTCCATAATTTCTAATACTGATTGTGGTTTAATTTCATCTTTAAATGAAAAATCACTATTTCTAATACTAAATTCTTCTTTGTACAAATAATTATTCATAAAGTCCCCTCAAACTATAATACTATTATATCACAAGAGTTGAGAATAACGCCTCCTACATTTTTAAAAAATGTATATCTATTTTTTTAATTTTAGAATATTATTTATCATTTTTTTACAAATAATAATCATATTATAAGCATAAAAAAAGATATAAAGCACCTTAATAGATGCATTATATCTAAGTATCGGCTTGAAGATTTAAATAAATTGACTTATCATTTTCTAAGAATTTATTTTTTTCATATTACCCCCCCTATAGTCATATATTTTAATTATTAAATAATGTTTCTAGTGTTTTTGTTACATCAGAAAAAGATTTATTAGTTGAATATACTAATGAAAATTTATTTTCACTTAATACATATTCAGGACTAAATTCAAAATCATTAATCAATTGAATTAAATTATCACTACCTCTATCTTTAAAATCTAGAGTAACTTGTTCATTGACATCATCGATTGTAAAATAATCAACGCTAATGTTATTATTTAAAAATTTAAGAACAGTTTTATATTCTGACTTATCAACATTAATATTACCAAGCTTAATTGAATTTACTTTAGTTACAAGTTTACCTTGTCCATTTATCTTATTTAAATTCATAGATATTAATACTTCTTTAGAATTAATATTTAACAAAATATTTAAATCAAGATTATCATCATGAATTTCTGTATAAATATCTTCAATAATAATATAAGTGAATGAATTACCGCTTCTATCAATAAATGCTTTTGATAAACCTACACATTTATTTTTTTCAATTTCATGATTGATGCTATCTTCAGAAACACTTAATTCTATTTTCTTATCTAATAAAGCTTTTGCAAAGCTTAATCCATCAACATATAGTTTTACTTTATCATCATGCCTTGTAATGATGCCTTTATATTTAGTCTTACTTTCTTCTGAAGTTAAGCCTATAGTAGATAAATCTAAAGCTTTAATAGCATTCTTTTCTTCATCACTTAAGAATGAATATCCATTGACTAAATAATTAAAGACAAGGCTTACGTTTTGTTTATTAACAACCCCACCACGAATAAGTTTATTCATTTGAAGCTTAACATCATCTAATGAGTCATTTTCTAAAGAACGAGAACTTGTACCTACAGCATTATTTAAATTAGCCTTAAGCCCAATTTCTTCTTTAGTAAATGTATAACTTAAATTATTTGAAATAGATAAAGTATTATAAACAACATCAACAATTTCAAGATTTGTATCAGAAACCTTATTCTCAATCAATTTTGAAATTGAGTCACTCTTAATAGATACATCAATTTCAGAGCCCTTAACAGTAGTTGTAGATTCAAGACCTACTGATGTAAAAATTTGATTAATAGTTTCATCCTTAATAGCTTTTAGAGCAATGTTTTTGATTAAGAAATTATTAGTAGATAATTTACCTAAATTTAATTTTGATACATTTATATCAATATTATTTGTAGCACTATTATATTTAATATCCATAGTACCATATAAGCAAGATTTGAAGAATAAGAATTCTACTGGTACATAAATAGAATAATTAGAATCACTATTATATGTTGTATAAATATTCTTCACCTTAAGTGGAGATAAATCAATAGTCTTAGAAACTGAATGCAACATATAGTTCATATTAGTTTCATCAAGCGTTATATTTAATTCATTAGTATCACTATCTTTAAGTGAATTTAATGAATCACAAACTATATAATTAGAAACTTCTTTTATATCTTTATTTTCTTTTGCAATAGCTTGTACAGATTCACTACCGTTAAAATTATCATTTGATACAATATTTACTGCTAAATATATAATAAGTCCTATAGCAACAACTAATAAAAGTACTACAAGAACACATATGAAATGAATAATTTTCCTGATAGGACCTCTTTTTTTCTTTTTATTTTCTTCTTCCATGATATCACCCTTGATTAAAGTATATCATAAATAATTAACATTTAAATTTACATTCACAAGTTTTTCAAAAAAATCATTTTTTGATATCATATTTTTCTAATCTATAAATAATATCACTATTTTCATTTAATTTTAAAACAGGATATTCATCATATGTCTTATCTAAATAACCATCACTTACCATATTAGATATAACATTTTTAATTTCGTTAATAGAATGATAGCTCTTATTATAGGTTTTAATTTTATTTAAATATTTTTCCTTAATAGAATTCTCTTTACTACCTACAATTATTTTACTTACAATATTTGTCCCATATTTTTCTTTTGTAAGCTTTAATGTATCCACAACAAGTCTTGCCTCCTTAATATAATCGATAGTTTTTGTATTGCGATTACAATTAGAGCATTTGCAGCAATAGCTCATATATAATTCACCAAAATGGCTGACTAAATATTCATGTAAGCATCTTTTTGTTTGAGCATACCCAATTACTTCTCTTAATTTTTCTCTCTTAACTTTCTTAACTAGCTTCTTTGTATCTTTATCTAAAGCTAAATCATCTACAGCATTAATAAAATACTCGTTATAATATAAATCCTTCATGTTATAAATCATATAACAATAGCTTTCTTTATTATCACGTCCTGCACGTCCTTGCTGTTGACTTAAATCTTCTAAAGACATAGGAAAGCCCATATTTATAACTACACGAATTACCCCATCTATCCCCATACCAAAGCTAGATGTAGCTATCATTATTTTCTTCTTTTTACTTAAAAAAAAATCTTGATAGTAGCTTTTTGTCTGACTATCTAATCCACCATGATATAAAGCTAAACTATATGATTCTTTATCAAGTCTATAATATAAGCTTTCTGTTTGTCTTCTAGTTAAACAATAAACAAGAACCTGTTCATCGCTATATTTATCTAATAATATTTTTAAATCTTTAATTTCATCATTTGATTGTATTGTTTCATAATATAAATTAGGTCTATCAAATGTTGATTTAAAAATTTTAAAATCTACATTACAGCATTCTTTTATATCATTAATTACGGATTGACTAGCTGTCGCTGTGAATGCAGATACAACAGGTCGTTTTGAAAGAAATCCTAAAAACTTTGATATATTAGCATAATCAACTCTAAAATCATGTCCATAAACAGATATACAATGAGCTTCATCTAATGTTATTTGTGATACAACACAATCATTAATAGCGTCTATAAACATTCTATTATTAAACTTTTCGGGCGCTACATATAAAAACTTTATCTTATTATTTCTAACACATTTTAACACTTCTAATTGCTCACTATATCGTTGTGTAGAATTAAGGTACATAGCACTAATACCTTTTTCTTTCAAATGTTTAACCTGATCACACATTAAGCTTATAAGTGGTGTAATAACTATAGTTAATCCTTCCATCATAAGACCAGGTACTTGGAAGCATAAGCTTTTTCCACCACCTGTTGCCAAAATACACATTACATTTTCTTTATTTAAAATTGTATCTATTATATCTTCTTGCATAGGACGAAACTTATCGTATCCAAAATAGTATTTTAATGTTTCATATTTATTCATAAAAAAAATACCTCTCACTATTAGCATAGTATAAGGTATTTATTATTTCTTAAATTAATTAACAAAATTAGTTTGATTATTGTTGTTATCCTTTAATTCTAAAGGATTAAAATCACTTACAGCCTTAAATTCACTAAGAAGTTGATCTAAAGCTTCTAAATAATATTTTTCAAGCGCATTAGATTTACTTAAAACAAAATCAATAAATTCTTGATCTTGGCAGTTATCGCGCAAATATTGTTCATATTCTTCTTTTGAAACTTCTTTTAGGCTCATATTTTCATAATTAGAAAGATCATCTGCTTCATAGAAAGTAAATCCACAGCTCATGCAGATACATTTTCTACCATGAAGCTCATAAAACATTTTTTCATGTTCAGATATATCACCAGCTAGATTTAGTTGTTCAACTAACTGCTTCATTTCCTTTGGTAATAATTCCATTGAACCATTCTTTAATAACTCACGCATTCTGTTTCTTGATTCAAGAGGATCTATAAAATATAATTTCTTTTCTTTACATAATGGGCAATGA
>JAEELC010000011.1 GCA_016288675.1 Acholeplasmatales bacterium
ATATAATTATCATTTGTAATAATACTGACTCAATAAACAAAAAAAGCGAACAACTTAATAAAGTGTTCGCATTCGAATCAAATGGTGACCCGTACGGGATTCGAACCCATACATCCATGCGTGAAAGGCATGTGTGTTAAACCGTTTCACCAACGGGCCATCTATGTTAAACAAGTTATTTGTTTTATTCGTAACTTGCTTAATCATTATATCATAAAGTATAAGCGAATGTAAAGAACTTTTTTTAAGTTTTTAATAATTTTATAAAAAAACAAAATAATCCTTTATCTAAAGGATTATTTTTTTACCTAAATACTATTTTATTAGTAATTGGTGATAAATTGACATCATCACCAATCTTAACTTTACCATAATCATCCCTAGCTACCTTTTGTGTGAATGTTCTATCAGGATTTGTTTCTACAATATATTCAATATAAAAAATATTCTCTCCATTTTTTTGATTAACATCCATATATTTACCTACAACATGACCTATAAACATGCCTAATGCATGATTATGATTAGTTCTGCAGTTTTGTGAATGCTTATTTTCATATGTATCACTATCACCTGATACATCAAATGTATCTTCATCATCATGTTTTATTAATGATTTAGTATTATCTTGTTTATTATTTTTATTTTTAGAATAAGCTGATGAAATTGCAAAACCAATTATTATAACAACTATAACAAAATATATAACAAAAAATCCAAACATATAATACCTCCATTGTTAATAATATTATAGCAATAAATAAAGAATAGTTGTGAAAAAAATATAAATACAAAATAAAAAAACGACTTAAAGTCGTTTGATTATTGCTTATAAAAAATGGCGTGGCAGCAGGGATTCGAACCCTGGCACCAGTTACCCGATCTACGTCCTTAGCAGGGACGCCTCTTGAGCCTCTTGAGTACTGCCACATCTTTAGATCTTTTACGCTCTTAAATTATACCTTATGGAATGACCTAAGTCAAGAACATTTATAAAAGACGTCCCTTTAAAGAGCAAAAAAATTCTATGTTTCCATAGAATTTTTAAATTACATTGCATCTTTAATCATTGAAAGACCTAATTTTCCTTTTTTAAGATCAATACTTATTACATATACAGTGACAATATCCCCAACTTTGACTAAATCTGAAGGGTGCTTAACATAAGATTTACTCATTTTAGAAACATGAACTAATCCATCCTCATGCATACCACAATCCACGAAGCAACCAAAATCAACAACATTTCTTACAGTACCTTCTAGTTTATCTCCAATATGTAAATCCTCGAGCTTTGTTTGAGTCTTTTTTAATATAGGCGCATCAAAGTTATCACGAATATCTCTTACAGGCTTTGCAAAGGAATCAAGAATATCCTTTAATGTGTATTTGTCCACATTAAACTTCTTCTCTAATTCTAAAACATTAGCATTATTAACCTTATTAATAGTCTCATTATGTCCAAGCTTATCTAAATCTATATTTAACTCATTCATAACATTCTCTGCTATGTCATAGCTTTCTGGATGTATGCTAGTTTTATCAAGTGGATTTGTACCATCATAAACACGTAAAAATCCACAAGCCATTTCATAAGTTTTAGGGCCTAATTTAGCCACTTTTAATAATTCTTTTCTATTTTTAAATTTGCCGTTTGTATTTCTATATTCAACTATATTTTGTGCAATTGTTTTATTTAAGCCAGATATATATGTAAGTAAACTTGCAGATGCTGTATTTAAATCTACACCAACACTATTTACAGTATCCTCTACTACTTCGGTTAATTTAAGATCAAGCATCTTAGGATCAACATCATGTTGATATTGACCAACACCAATACTCTTAGGTTCAATTTTAACAAGTTCAGCAAGTGGATCTTGAATACGACGTGCAATTGATACAGCACTTCTCTTTTCAAGTGTTAAGGTAGGGAATTCATCTTGAGCAATCTTAGACGCGCTATATACAGAAGCACCAGCTTCAGAAACAATTACATATGAGCAATTTAATTTATATTTTTCAATAGTATTTGCTACAAAGCTTTCTGTTTCACGTGATGCAGTACCATTACCTATTGTGACAACATCAACCTTATATTTTTTAATAAGATTTGTAAATATCTTTTCACTTTCTATTAAATCACGTTCTTTAACTCCACTTCCAGGATATTCCTCAGTAGGCTTAATTACTGCAATTTCAAGCATCTTACCAGTTTGATCTACTACAGCTAGTTTACAACCAGTTCTAAAAGCAGGGTCAACTCCTAATACAACCTTATCTTTTAGAGGTGGTTGTAATAATAAAGCTTTAAGATTAAGTTGGAATATACCAATCGCACTAGTTTCTGCTCTTAAAGTTAAACTAGAGCGAAGTTCACGTGTTAATGAAGGTAATATTAAACGTTTATAAGAATCCTTACATGCATCTTTTAATACTTGCTCAAAAATAGTAGAACGAGTAATTCTAGTGTGAGTAATAAAATCTATATTTTGTTCATCATTAGCTTCAATAGAAACATTAATTATATCTTCATTTTCTGCTCTGTTAATCGCAAGTATTCTATGATCCTTTATTGTACGAGTAGACTCGCTATAATCATAATAATTAGCATATAATTCTTTAGGGTCAAGAGCGTTTTTCTTCTTTTTAGTTACTATGCTAGATACTCTATCCATATTATGTCTAATTATTTTTCTAACATATGCATCATCACTAATGATTTCAGCAATTATATAAGAAGCCCCTTCAAGTACTTTTTCTGTATTTGGATATAAATCGCATATATATGGTTTTACTATATCAGACACATTTCCTTTTTGAGGACAAGTCATAATAAATTTAGCAAGAGGCTCTAAACCAGCTTTAATTGCCTCTGTAGCCTTTGTTTTCTTCTTTTCCTTAAATGGCAAATATAAATCTTCAACTTCAATAAGCTTTTCTGATTTCAAAATTTTAGCCTTTAATTCATCAGTAAGTAATCCTTTTTCATCAATTAAACGAATAACATCATCTTTTCTTTTTGCTAGATTAGCTTCATAATCATAGCTTTCTTTAATTATTCTGATCTGGTTTTCATCAAGAGCACCTGTAGCTTCTTTTCTATAACGAGCAATAAATGGAACAGTAGCTCCTTCTTCTAGCAATTCAAGAACCGATGCTATTTGATTCTTTGATATTTCAATTTTCTTAGAGATTTCTTCAATCAAATTTTCTCTATCCATAATAACCTTCTAATTTAAAAAAGGGAGTGCTAAGCTTTCCTTTAAATTAATCTAATGATACACCATAATAATAAATTAAGTATTGTTCAGCTGTCTTTAATGAGTTAATCATATCAGCAGCAGTTGAACCACCAGACATACCTGTATATGTTTGTGTCTTATAACCTTCAACTGGCGAGTTTTCAGCTACAGGCTCAAATTTAGTATTTGATTTAATGTATGTAAGTTTATTAGTTGTTGTATCACTATTAACCTTACCTACATAGAATGTAAATAATCCTGGACTTGAAATTGAATCATAAGATTCATTTCCAATCATTGCAGTATTTGTTTGTAAAGACGCATCAATTACAAAGAATCCAGTCTTTAATTCATTCTTTCTTTCAACTTCATTAGCTTTATCAACAAGAGCTTTGAAGTTAGCAATTTCTTGAGTTAATTCTTGATATTTTAAATATGTTTGATATTCATCTTCATATTCTTTAACCTTCTTTGGTTTATCAAACATATATGAAGAATCATATGTGAACACAAATAATTCTTGATATTGATTATCTTTATCCTCAAGTTTCTTTTCTAATTCATTATAGTTAATCTTATATTCAGTATATTCAGTAAAACGACGAGTTAACTTCTTTGAATTAGATAAAGAATATCCTAGTAATGCACCTACGATAGCTCCAATTACTGCAACTACGGCTGCACATGATACGATAATATAAAATTTAGCTGTTTTAGGTTTTTTAACCTTTTTAATCGAACGTGCCATGTAAATCACTCCTATTTTTTTAAAGTTCTTTTTCATTATAAATTAAAATATATCAATTTACAAGGTAACGAACTCTAAAATTACTTTTGATTAGCCATTATTTCTTCGGCTAATTCCTTTATCTTCATAAATCTATGATTTATACCACTTTTAGTAATATGCTGATGATAATCTCTTTCAATTATCTCAATAAGTTCTGTCAAAGAAGCTTCTTTATTTTCAAGTCTAACCTTCATAACAAGAAGTAATCTTGGATCTAATTTTTCAAGTGGATAATTATACTCGATTGTATGAATATATTGTATTTGTTTTTTTGCAGCACTATTGGTCTTAATTTGATTTGCAATTTCAGCATTCATTTGACGTTGTATATTTGTCTTATACTCTCTCTTAATAACAAGCTCATCAAGTTCAAAAACCTTAGAACTTGCGCCAATAATACGTAAGAAGTCAGATATTTCTGAAACATCTTTTAAATAAATAACGAAATCGTTTCTTCTTTTAACAATCTTAGCATTAAGCTCAAAGCTTACCATAAGACGTTGAATAAACATCGATTCCTCTTGATTTGTCGTAGAAATTTCTAAATGATAATCACCTTTTTGAGGATCATTAATAGAACCACGAGCTAGAAATGCACCTCTTAAATAAGCATTCTTAAGTAAATCGCTATTAGCAATTTCTTCTTGATGTAAATTATCCCCAAGAAGATTATATTCTTTAATGATTTTATCACTTTCAGTTAAAACAACAACTTGGTAATGTATACCTTGATTTAGTTTTTTTACCTGACGTGTATTAAGCTCTGTTTCAGCTTTATAAATAGTTTTAATAAAGCTTAATACACGTCTACTAGTCATAGCATTTGCAGATTCAAACGAAACTATAAATTTTAAATCTCTAAGAATTACTTCAGCTGATAAACGAAGTAATGCTTCAAGTTCTGTTGCCATTTCAGCTTCGTTTGGTTTTACATTAGCTATTTCTGTCTTACATTCTTGGGCAAAGCTCATAATACACCTACGCATTAATTACATCAAGTAATTGCTCAAGCTCACTAATCATATAAGCACCTTCGATATCTTTAATCTTATCATACTTTAATGAATAGCTTACTCCGCAACTCTTACAGCTCTTATCAATTTTATTATCTTGATAATACTTATTAGCATTTAAACCTGCATATATATCACTAGGATTATCACCAACATAAATCGCATTTTTAGCAAATGCGAAATGGTTCATCGCAATAATAATACCTTCAGGATCTGGTTTTGGTTTAATTTGTCCTTCTCCAATAATAAAATCAACATACTTAAGCATACCATTATGTTCTAGACCATATTCAACCATATTCTTAACTTTTGAAGATACTACACAAACTTTATATCCTTTATAATGTAAGCTTCTAAGAAGTGATTTAGCACCAGGGAACGCTTTTACGAATTCATCATGATGTTCTTTATTATATGCTCTATAATATTCAATCATTTCATTAATCAATTTAGTATCTTTAGTATATCTTGAGAACGTTTCCTCTAATGTAGGTCCAAAAAATGAATCAAGGTCTTCTTGAGTTATTTCTTTATCAGGAAAATAATGCTGGAATGTATAAATAAATGAATGATCAATTAAGCTCTTTGTATTAAGAAGTGTACCATCTAAATCAAATATAACAGTATCAATTCTTTCCTTTTCAACAGCTTCAATAATACTAGCATAGCTAACAGTTTTAAATTTTTGCACATTATGCTTTAAGATAAGCATAGTTATACCAGTAATTATACCAATTATTGAAAGAGCACGTGATACATGAATAGGTCCTAACATTAATGGATCATTAGCATCTCCACCCATACGCAATGTTTCAGTAATAAAGCGTACAATTCCATACCAAATTAAATAGATAAAAATAATATCTCCACTTTGAAGTTTCTTACTCTTACGTCTTAAAATTAGAATAAATATTAATCCTAATAGGTTTAAACAAGATTCGTATAAGAATGTTGGATGGTGATACGCACCACCAATAAACATATTATCTGTTAACCAGCTTGGATAGAATTCTTGAAATGCAGTTGGATGTTGTATAACTGGTCCATATAATTCATGATTAAAGAAATTACCATATCTACCACATATTTGTCCAATTAAAAAGCCAGGAGCTACAATATCTAAGACTTTGTATAGTGATACATTATTCTTCTTACAGTAAAAAGGAATAACAATTAAGCTTGCAAGTAAGCCACCATGAATAGCTAGACCTGATAAACCTTCAAATTTACCGTTTCTAAATCCGCAAACTTCCCCAAAACTATCGAAATCCTTTAAATTAAACAATACATACCATAAGCGTGCTCCAAGAATTGCACATGGTACAGTAATTACTACACCGTAAAAAATAAAGTTCTTATTAATACCTAACTTTTTTCCTTCTTTTACGCCTGCTAAATATGCAAGAATAATACCAATAAGAATACATATTGCATATAAGCGTATACCAAATATAGAATCAATTAAAGTCATTATTCTTCTTCATCCTCTCTCTCACCAGCCTCAGCCATCTTATTGATAGCTTGAGTAAAGTTTAGTGCACTATTAATACCAAAATATTTCATCTTTTCATTTAACGCAGCACTTTCAACAAGCAACGCTAAGTTTCTACCAGGAAGTACAGGGATAACTACTTTATGTACATCTGTATTAAAGAATCTCATTGTTTGAGATTCAATACCAAGTCTATCGTAATATTTTCCTTCTTCCCATGTTTCAAATTCTACAACAAGTCTAATCTTCTTAGACTCACGGAAGGCACCAGCACCATATAAGTTAACAACATCTACTATACCAATACCACGTAATTCAATATAATGTTCTAAAACTTTAGGAGCTCTACCAATTAAATATCCAGGTTCCTTCTCAATAACATCAACTCTATCATCACTTATTAGTTGGTGACCACGCTTTATAAGCTCCATGGCTGTTTCACTCTTACCAATACCACTCTTACCCATAATAAGAGTACCCATACCATTAATATCCATTAATACACCGTGTACTGTTTGTATTGGAGCTAACTTTAATTGTAAATAATTATATAGTTTAGAAGAAATTGCAGTTGTACGTAAATTTGATTTTAAAATAGGAGTACCTAGTTCATTTCCTAATTCAATTAAATAACCAGGGACTTGAACATTAAGTGAACAAATTAAACAAGGTGGATTAGTTTTAAAGATTCTTCTAATTCTATCTCTTGAGATTTCAAGTTCTACATGAGACAAAAAGCTTGCTTCCTTACTACCCATAAGCAATATTCTTTTTGGCTCAAAAAAATCAAAGAATCCAGCAAGTTCTAGACCTGGTCTAGTAACATTATCATCTGTTATCTTTCTATTTAATCCGTTTTCCCCTGCAAGTACTGTTAAATTTAAATCTTTTACAAGTTTATTAACATTCATTTTCTTTTCCTCCTATTTAATAAGTTTCTTTATTAAATGCTTATTAACATAAAACTTAATTAGCAATAATATAAATTCACCTAAAATATAATATAGTGCAAGTATTAACCAATTATTAAATTCTATGAAATTTGTTATTTCAATAATATTATTTAATAAGAATTCAGATATAATCCAAAATACTATAACACTTAAGATATGATAATAGCCTGTCTTAGTTGTTGAAGCTAGTAGCCTTTTAAATATTGATTGATATAACGATAAACAAACAATAAATATTAAGATATCATAATGATTATTGTATTTAATGCTTTGGCTAAACATACCAAATAATGCAAAATATATTAATATATACCATAATGTATTAATAAAAGCTTCCTTAATAAAGTTAAATACATTACCAAGTCTACTTTTTCTTTTATTTATCCCAAGATATTTAAGAATCTTTTTCATATTCTCTATATCTTGTTCAGTTAACTCTCCATTTAACTGTCCATTTAATTCTTCAATTTGTTCATCTATTAGTTCATCTTCACTTAAATCATTTTGATTATCTTGATCTAATTCTTTTTTTTTATTATCTTTTTCATTTTTTTCCATTCTATCACCCATTTTTAATTCATATATATTGTATCATATTTATATTTAAAATAAAAAAAGAACGTGTAATTATATCTTTGTTGCAATGATATTTGATAGTGTTATAAGAATACATTACGCCAAATAAGTAATTTTTACAATAGTATTAATGAAGTCTATTTTTTACTTTAGTCTACTTATAAAAAGTTACCAACACTCTAAGAATCAAGTATGATAAAATCAATTTAATAATATTGGAATAACTACTAGAAAAGAATACAATTTGTTTATGTGTTACACTTAATAATATTATTCACTATAAAATAAAAGAGATACCACGTTATAACATGATATCTAACTTACTATTTTGCATTATTCAAAATAATTTTTATATTTGTCCACAATATAGCTTGGGTTTTTAATAGCTTCTAATTCTCTATTTACTATTCTTGTACCTATAATCTTTCCAAAGTCATCTAATGTTCTATATGTAGATTTTTGAGTTAGTGTTCTAATATTGCCATCCTTATCTA
>JAEELC010000100.1 GCA_016288675.1 Acholeplasmatales bacterium
GTTAACAGCTGTAAACATTACAATAATGATACCTATAACATCTAATGCACCCCATAAGAAATCATGTAACCCCCATGATAATATTTCTGCAAGCTTTCTAGAATCACTTGTAACACGACTCATGATCCATCCGGAAGGTGTTACATCAAAATAACTAAAAGAAAGTTTTTGAAGCTGTTCAAAGCTTTCTTTACGTAATTCATATGCGGTGTGAATTTGAACACGTCCTACAAAACGTAAGAATGCATATGTCGATAAACCAAACGCAATACATATAGCAACATATAATGGTATAAACCACTTTAATGAATCATAATTTGGTAACTCATTGAAATAATTTTCTAATGCATATTTATTAAGTAATGGATATAAGATATCTATTAAAGCCTCAATAGTCACAGATACTAACATACCAATAGTACCTACTTTATCCTTCCATACAGTCTTAAATATCTTTTTCCATGTACCTTTAGAGGCATGACCTGTAAAGGTTTCCTCTTCTAATTCAAAATCATCCTCCATTACAAGTCACTCCCTTCTTCTAATACATTCTTAAATTCCTCTTCAAGCTTTCCTTGTAAGCTCCATAATTCTTTATATAAGCCATTGTCTTTCAATTCATCATGATTTCCAATCGCTTCAACAGTACCATTGTTAAGTACAATAATTTTATCAGCTTCTTTAGCAGTAGTAATTCTATGCGTAATAATAATCATAGTTTGATTACTATTACGTTTCTTCAAAGCTTGACGAATAAGAGCGTCAGTCTTAGTGTCTAAGGCAGACAACGAATCATCAAATATTAACACAGGAGAATCACTTGTTAATATACGTGCTATAGCTAAACGTTGTTTTTGACCACCTGATAAGGTTGTACCTTTTTCTCCAACTAATGTTTTATATCCATTTTTAAAGCTTTGAATTTCATCATAAACGTTTGCTACTTTACTAGCCTCAATAACCTTTTCTTTGCTCATATTAGAGTCCATAATAGAGATGTTCTCATATACAGATTTAGAATATAAGAAAGGATCTTGTAAGACAATACGAATATTTTGTCTTAAATATTTTTTATCAATATTTCTAATAGAGATACCGTTTATTAAAATTTCACCATTATCAATTTCTAAAAATCTTGTTAGAAGATTACATATTGTTGATTTACCTGAACCAGTTTTACCAACAATTGCGACTATTTCACCATGATTAATTTTAAAGGAAACATTATCAAGTAAATGTGATGTCTCATCATCAAATTTAAATGAAACATTATTAAATTCAATATCTCCATTAATTGCAGGCTTTAGATTTCCGTTGATTTCAAATTCACTAGGCTTAGATATAATTTCTTCAATACGCTTACTAGCAACAAGTGCCTTTGAAAAATTAGAAACAGTTCTTCCTAACGCTCTCATTGGCCAAACAATCATTTCAAGCAATCCAAGACATACAATCATCTCTGAAGATGTAAGCATGCCTTTTCTAGTTAGATTAATACCAATTAATACGGCAAAGAAATATTGTAATAATGTAACTGTATCACTTAAAGCCCAATAAAGCGACATAGCTTTATTAACCTTAAAATCTTCCTTACAATATTCTTTATTTAATTTATCCATCTTATCAATTTCATATTTTTCATTAGCAAAAGCTTTAACTACTCTAATACTATTGATATCTTCCTGAATTGATTGAGTCATTTTAGATTCTTTTTCTTCAACTTCTTCAAGCTTTTTAGTAACATACTTAAAATACATAATAGAAGCTATTATAGTTATAGGTAATATTACTAATCCAACAAGCATCATCTGCCAGCTTATTCTACTCATTTGCCATACACCAACTACAACAGTAATTAAAGTGTCAAATAATGCAGGCATTTGTGAACCAACAAAAGAACTAGCCGAATCAATATCACTTGTACAGCGTTGAATTAAATCACCTGTATCTGCATTATTTAAATATGAATATGGTAAATCTACTACCCTATCATAAAAAGATATACGCATATCGCGTGAGATATTTTGAGTAATATCTCCAGTTAAATAATTAGTAGTAAAACGCATAATAGATCTAACTAGCTGTAAACTAGCTAGTGATAAACCTGTAAGTAATACAATATGTGGAGTATCTCCACTACTTAATAATGGTTTAGAAATAAAGCTAGGAAGAGTTTTTGATACATCTTCACCTTTAATTACAGCAATACCAAAACCTATAAATTTAGATAGATAACTATAAAATAGTTCTAGCAACGTAATTAAAAGAAGTGTAATAATTAAATGCAGTATATATTTTTTACACCACTTAAATAAACTTTTCATAAAAATACCACCAAAATAAAAAATAAGCTTTTGAGTAACAAAAGCTTAAAATAATTAATTTAAAGGAATAACTGTTGTAGTTTTATCTTGTTGTGCAACAAGACTAGAAACAACATTAGACACGTGATCAATTGACATAATCTTATCAATTACAAAATCTCTATATTCTCTTAAATCACGAGCAACAACCTTAAGTAAGAATGAACCATCACCAGTAATAGTGTAGCATTCTACAACTTGAGGAATATCACGAATAACCTTAATAAAGTTATCAGAAACTTCACGAGTTAGCTTAGTAATTTCTACACGCGCGAAAGCTACAATATCATATCCCAATTTCTTTTCATCAATAATGATACTACGTTTAGCAATAATACCATCATCTTCTAACGCTTTTGTACGAAGCAAACATGAAGATGGTGCAAGTCCAATACGCTTAGATAATTCTAAGTTAGAAATAGAACCGTCTTCTTGTAAATATTCTAGAATTTTCTTGTCATATTTATCTAATGACTTTGCTTTTTCACCATATGAAACTTTCATATAAAAACATCACTCCTTAAAGATAAATCTAACTTGATTATAACAAAATCTATTCTTATTGTAAATGAATTTTAATACAAAATTCATTAAAAATTTTACAAGTTGCATTATTTCTAAATAAAAATTATATTTTTAAGTCAATTTTATGCTAATTATTTTATAACTTAGATAAAATATTATCAAAATCCTCTATATCACTATCTTTTGAATTAAAATTCGTTACAAAGCGATATATTGAAATTTCTTTCTTTTCCCATAATTCAAATAAAGCGTATTTAGAAATATATTCAGCTTGTGAATCGGTTAAATATACAAAAATTTGGTTTGTAGGATTCTCATAAGCTTCTTTAATATTATGCTTTTTAAATACATTTCTAAGCTTGTTAGCTTTATCTAAGCTATTCTTAGCGTTCTTATTATATAAATCATTAGTAAATAAAGACTCAAAAATAATACCGCATAAATATCCTTTTGCGAATAAGCCACCTTGATTCTTTAAAAGGTATGAAAAGCCATTTTTAAGTTCTTCATTATTAATAATTAAAGCCTCACCAAGTGGAGCACCATTCTTTGTACCACCGATATAAAACATATCAGTATATTTAGCTAAATCGCTTAATTCTATATCATTTTCTTTAGCATTTAATGCTACACCTAATCTAGCACCATCTAAATATAGATATAAATTATGCTTATGAGCATAATCACTAATTTCTTTTAATTCCTTAAGTGTATAAATAGTACCTATTTCAGTACTATCTGTAATATATATAGCACGTGGTAAAACCAAATGTGAATTATTATGTAAAGCTAATACTTCATCTACCTCAGATAATACTAACTTACCATCTTTACCCTTAGTTGTTAAAACTTTATGCCCAGTAGATTCTACAGCACCAGTTTCATGAACATTTATATGTCCTGTCTCTACACATATAACAGCTTCATATGGCTTTAGCATTTGATAAAGTCCAATTCTATTGGTTTGTGTACCACCTGCTAAAAAATAAATATCACTATCTCTTTTTAATTCTTTTCTTATTAAATTAATTGCTGATATTGTATGAATATCTTGTGCATATCCAACATTATATTCAAGACTATATTTAGTTAAATCTTCCATTACCTCTTTGCAGGCTAATGCGTTATAATCGTTTAAAAATGAAATCATAATTCTACCTAATAATTAATACTTAATGAAATGATGATATTCCATATCTCTATTTACAACTTTATCTAAAATTTTAAAAAAATCTGTCATTTTACGAACAGTAGTAATGCAAGTTATGCGTTTATCATCAACATATTCATGTAATATTTTTTTAACTGATTCAGTATCTTCTTCATCAAACAAGTGTAAACCAATTTGGTGATTATGAAATGATTCTCTAATTGAGACAACTCTTTTACCATTAATAGTTAACGAATCAATTGATAATCTAATTTGACCATAATGATTTGCCATAAATTCGTATTCTGTTTCTATATTCTTTTTGTAATCCGCACTTAGTAAAGCCTTCTCACGTTCATAGATATTATCAATATTTCTATCACTTATTTCTACACCAAGAAGTGCAAGTTCTGCACATATTTTTTCTCTACTATATCCTTCATTCTTTAAAATAGTAATAAGTGCAATTACCTTAGCTGAATATGTATAACCTTTTATACAAAATTTTGAGGCAGTTTGGCTAGTAAAAATCACATCACTAGCAGGACAATCTTGATTTACACAAGAATAACCTAGATTCTTAATACGTGACTTATTACCACTTGAGAACTGTATAATTTTATTTGATACAGTATATCTATATGCAAGCTTACTTCCACATATAGGACATTTTTCAATTTCTGGTTTATATACTTTTGTAACAATGTTATTCATAGTATTCCTCCCATTAGGTGAAAAGAGAATAAGATATTACTTATTCTCTTCCACTTTTTTAACAAGCTTTAACATTTCAATAAGCTTTAAATAGTTTTCCTTATGCTCTTCTGGATCAATCGCATTTGGTTCAACTATTATATTTTTAACTTCATCCATATTAAAAGCCTCATAATATACCTTTTCACCTTTAAATGATAAATTGATTGATTTATTAAAGATATCTTTTTCATCTTTAGTGAAGAACTCAAATCCTATTAGTTTATCACATTTTTCAATACCTTTAGTTGGTTTATCTTCAATCTTTGATTTATCATCTGATAGATAAATATCTAAATCATCAATGATAGTTACCTTATAACAAACAGTACCTATAATTTTAATAGCTACAGTACCAAATTTGTTTTTCTTAAAAATAAAATTATTTTCTTGCAAATGAGAAACTAAATCAAGACTTGATTGATATTCATAATTATTATGAGGTAATTTCTTCATTTTTGGTTTATATTTAACTACACGTGACATAAATGCTTGAGTTGATAATGTGAAGAATAAGAAACAAATAATAGAAGCGTATGTATATCCGTTTTGATTGTTCTTTACACCAATGAAAACTAATAAAATTCCTAATATAAAGAATAGTAAGCTTAATAATAAAAGCCACCATTTATTTATACGCATAAACCATGGAGTTGTCATTATTCTTCTCCTTTAGGATTAGTGCATCCTAAATCAAATTTTAATGCTGTGTTAAACATATTATAAATTTTAATAGTATTTGGTAATGTACGATATTGTTTGACAACAACATTCGTATTATCAAATCTAAATACTACTTGATATGTTTGTTTAGTATATTTTGTGTTTAAGAATGCATATCTCTTAACAAAATTTTGATCAACTTTAGTATCATTTATAACAATGATAGTTACTTGACGTGCTAAATCAAAAGCGTTAGATTCTAAATGCTCTAATGTTCTGTTTAAAGCGTTTTTCTTTAAAGTCTCATTAGAGAAATCAAAGCTTTCTAATTCCTTAAGACTTTCCGCAAGAACAAATTTAAATAATGTATCTTTATGAACACGTGCATAAACATGTACATCATCCTTATTTGCTACCTCATCATCTTTGGCATATATTAAATTATATTTTAATTGTTCATAATTAACTGAATTATAAAATTTAACACAGTTAATTAATCCTTTTTCATTTGCTATATTTTTTTTAGGTGTTTTATCTACAATATCTACTAGTGACATATAATTTACTCCTTTTATCAAATTATAACATTTATATTTTTTTAGTGCAATTTAATTACAATCTATCTATGGTATAATTAACTATATATAGGAGGTTATTATATGAGATACCCTAAATTTTTAGATAAGAAATTAAATTTAATTGCACCAAGCTTTGGTTGTACTACAGAGCCATATAAATCACGTCTTTATAAGGCTATTGAGCATTTTAAAGAAGAAAATATAGAAGTAATTGAAGGAGGGAATATTTTTTCTTCTCTAGGATATAGATCTGCAACAAGTTCTCTTTGTGCAAAAGAATTTACAGACGCTTATAAAGATAATAATTTTATTATGTCTGTTGGTGGTGGTAATCTAATGTATGAAATCCTAGATGATATAAATTTCTCATATATTTCAACATTAAATCCTACTTATTTTATGGGTTACTCCGATAATACTAATCTTACCTTTTTACTTACAACACTTTGTGATGTTGCAAGCATTTATGGATACAATGCTCCTGAATTTGGTAGTAGTAAATTAGAATTAAGTCAATTAGATCAATTAGCTTTAATTAAGGGAGAAAAGCTTAAATTTAAAGGATATGATAAATTTGAACTTAATTCAATTAAAGATGAATCTAATCCATATGCATTATATAACTTAGATACTAAAAAAGAATTAACATTAATAAATTCATCA
>JAEELC010000101.1 GCA_016288675.1 Acholeplasmatales bacterium
AAGATAACATTCTTGCATAAGGTATTAGATGGTGGTGCTGATAAGTCTTATGGTATTAACGTTGCAAGTCTTGCAGGACTTCCACGTTCTCTTCTTAAACGTGCTGAACAAATTCTTGAGGTTTTAGAAGATGCTGATACTAGAAAAGAAGCTAATCTAAATCTATTTAATTTTGAAGAATATGAAGAAAAGCCTGAAAATAAAGAAGAAGCTCGTGCAATTGCGTTACTGCATGAGATTGAAAATTTAAATATTGATGAAATGTCAGGACGTGACGCATTAAATTATTTATATGATAAGAAAAATAATGTTATAGAAAGCTAGGTGTAATGATGAGTAAGATTGTACAATTAGATGAACATCTTGCAAATATGATAGCTGCTGGTGAAGTTGTAGAAAAGCCAAGCAGTGTAGTAAAAGAACTTGTGGAAAACTCAATAGATGCTGGTGCTACATCAATTACAATTAATTTACTTGAATCAGGCACTAAGCTTATTGAAATAATTGATAATGGTTGTGGTATGAGCAAAGAGGATGCTAAAATGTGTTTTTCACGCCATGCCACAAGCAAAATTAAGAGCCAATATGATTTATTTAGAATAGGCACTTTAGGCTTCCGCGGAGAAGCTATTCCTTCTATTGCAAGTGTATCAAAGTTTAGTTTATATACTTGTGATGGTATTGATTCTACTAATATTAACTATAATGCAGGAAAGCTTATCTCAATAGAACCATGTGCTATGAATAAAGGTACTAAGATTGATGTTGAGAATTTATTCTTTAATGTTCCTGCTAGATTAAAATATTTAAAAAGCTTAAAAAGTGAGCTTGCTAGTATTAGCTATTTAATATCTAAATTTATATTAGCTAATCCAGCCTTATCTTTTAAGCTTACAAATGATAATAAGGTTATTTATCAAACTAACGGAACTAATGATATTATTGAAGTGTTTGGTGAAATATATGGTTTAAATGTTGCAAGAAATCTTGTGACAAATTCATTTAAGTCAATGGGATATGATGTAGAGCTTGTTTGTGCAAAGAACATGATATCTCGTTCTAATAAGCTAGATATTACAACCATTGTTAATGGTCGTTTTGTTAAATCAAATGTAATTAATGATGCTGTATGTCGTGCTTATAAGACATTAATTCCTGAAGGTAGATATCCAATTTGCTTAATTAGAGTTAATATTGATCCTCTTTTAATAGATGTTAATGTTCATCCTTCAAAGATGACTATTAAAATTGCTAATGAACAAGAGATGGGCTCTCTTATTGAACAGCATATCAAAGAAAGCATTGTTGTGGAAAACTTAATACCTGATGCTGTAGATACGGAAGGATATAAGAAGCCTGTATTACTTGATGCCAATAATTGCGTTAATGAAGAATTATTTAAAGATGATGTTAGTTCAAATGCTAATGAAATAAAAAATGTATTAGAACAAGAAGTTGGTATAAGAGACTATACTTATAGAGATACTAAGGCTTTATTTAGTAATACAATTCTTGAAGAAGAGGCAACTGAATTTAAATTATCTAGCTTACCAAAAGAAATAAAGAAGGAAGATAATATACCTTCTTCAATGAAATATAATAATGAACGTATACCAGCTTTGAATTATGTTGGTCAAATTCATGGTACTTATTTATTATTTGAATCTAAAGATGGTATGTATATTATGGACCAACATGCGGCAGCTGAACGTATTAATTATGAATATTATTATAATATTTTGGCTAACCCAAGTGGTGAAAGAACAAGCTTGCTAGTACCTGTAAATGTTGACCTTACTCAAGAAGAGATGATTAAAATATCAGATATGATGGATCAATTTGCATCTTTAGGAATTATCTTAACTCAAAGCGGAGAATCTAGTTATTTTATTCGTGAAATACCAGTTTGGCTAAAGCTTGATGACGCTTCTAATTTAATTCACTCAATGATTTCTGATTTTGTGGAAAACTTTAAAGAAAATATAATTAAATATAGGGATAATATTTCAAAGCAAATAGCTTGTAAGAAGAGCATTAAAGCTAATCATGTAATTAGCGCTATTGAAGTAGAGAAGCTTGTGGAAAACTTACGCAAATGTAATAATCCATTTACTTGTCCACACGGTCGTCCTACTATTATTCGTTATTCAAAATCTGATTTAGAAAAAATGTTTATGAGGACTATGTAATATGAAAAAAGTAATTGCAATTGTAGGACCTACGGCGATAGGTAAAACTAAAATAAGTATTAGTGTAGCAAAACATTTTGGATTTGATATTATTTCTGCAGATAGCGTAGCTGTCTATAAAAAACTAGATATTGGTAGTGCTAAACCAACATTTGAAGAAATGGATGGGGTTAAGCATTATTTAGTAAGTGAATTAGAACCAACTGAACAATATACAGTACAAGATTTCCAAACTCGTGCTAGACAAATAATAGATAATAGTTCTAAGCCATTAATTATAGCTGGTGGTACAGGATTATATGTACAATCAGTTCTTTATAATTATGAATTTGAAGCTCCTAATAGAGATTCTTCATTTGAAGAGAATTATAAAGAAATAGATAATACTGAACTATATAAAATGCTTCTTCAAAAGGATCAAACTATTGCAGATAGAATACATCCTAATAATAGAATACGTATTTTACGTGCTCTTGAAATATTAGAAACAACAGATAAATCTATTACTACATTTAATGGAAGCCATGATCCATATTATGATTTTTATATTATTTATTTAAATGTTATAGATAGAGATATTTTATATAAAAGAATAAATGATAGAGTAGATCAAATGTTTGATGACGGCTTACTTCTTGAAGTTGCTAGCTTAAATAAGGAAGGAATATATCCTAACGCAATAGGATATAAAGAACTTGTACCATATTTTAAAAAAGAAATTAGTCTTGAAACTGCTAAAGAAGAAATAAAGAAAAATAGTCGTCATTTAGCTAAAAGACAAATGACTTGGTTTAGAAATCAAATGGATACTCATTTCTATAATGTTAATATTGATAATATTGATGAAACTATTAATATTATTATTAATGACTTAGATAAATTTTTAAAGGAAGAAAAATAATGCGAATATATTTAATTGGACTTCCTGCTAGTGGTAAATCTACAGTGGGAAAAGAACTTGCAAAAAAAATTAAATATAATTTTATTGATCTTGATTCTTTAATTGAATCAAGAAACAATATGTCTATTCCTGATATGTTTAATATATCAGAAGATTATTTTAGAGACAAAGAAGCAGAAGCTTTAGAATCTATTAAAGTACTTGAAAATGTCGTTGTTTCATGCGGTGGTGGAATTGTTGTTAGAGAATCTAATAAAGCTCTTATGGATGGCAAAGTTGTTTATTTAGATTGTCCTCTTGATGAGATATCATTTAGATTAAATCGTGATTCTACTATTCGTCCTGTTTCTAAAAAAATAGATATTTATACATTGGATAGGCAAAGACATGATAAATATATCAGCTTTATGGATTTTAAAGTTGATTCTCGCATTATTTCTCACACAGTTAAAGACATTCGAAAGGAGCTTAAAATATGAAAACAATCTTAGTAATTAATGGCCCTAATTTAAATATGCTAGGACGTCGTCCTAAGGAACATTATGGCTCTAAAACATTAGATGAAATTAATAAAATGATTGCTGATTATGATAAATCTATTAATTTTAGTTTCTTTCAATCAAATCATGAAGGTGCTATTATTGATAGAATACAAGCAAATGATTATGATGCACTTATAATAAATCCTGGTGCATATACTCATACAAGTGTTGCAATACATGATGCACTTGAGATTGTTGCCGTACCTAAAGTAGAAGTTCATTTAAGTGATGTTTTTAACAGAGAGGATTTTAGGAAAATCGATTTTGTTAAAGATGTTTGTGATATAACTATTACAAATTTAAAAGAACAAGGGTATATCGAGGCTGTAAAATATTTACAAAAACTTATATAAGTGGTATAATAATCAAGTCAAAAAATATAATCGGAGGATTTTTATTATGATTAATACAAATGATCTAAAAAATGGTGTTGTAATCGAATACGATGGTAATCTAATGAAGATTTTAGAATTCCAACACGTTTTACAAAATAAGGTTGCTTACGTTCGTGTAAAGATGAAGAACGTTAGAACTGGTTCTATTATGGAAACTGCTTTAAAGGGTTCTGATTCAAAGTTCAAGCTTTGCTACATCGACCGTAAGAAGATGCAATACATCTATTCAACAGGTGATGCATTTGCTTTCATGGATAATGAAACATATGAACAAATCGAAATCCCAGCAGAACGTCTTGAATGGGAAAAGAACTTCTTACAAGAAGGTATGGAAGTTAACGTTGAATTCTACGGTGAAGAAATTCTTACTGTTGAATTACCAGACAAGGTAACTTTAAAGGTTGCTCAATGTGACCCAGCTGTTAAGGGTGATACAAAGACTAACGCAACTAAGGATGCATTCCTTGAATCAGGATTCTTAGTAAAAGTTCCTATGTTCATCAACCAAGATGAATCAATCATTGTTTCTACAATTGATGGTTCATACGTTTCACGTGCTTAATAAATAAATATTTGTCAAATATAAAAAATGAAGGAGTTGAATTTCTTTCTAGCAAAATAAGGGCTTTGAGTAAATTGACTTTTACGTTGAAAAGCCTTTTTTGCTAATTGATATAAATTGGATATACGATCGACAATTGTAACATTAAGTGCTGACGTCCCAGCTGACCCGCACCTCAATGTTGGTATTTTAATTGCATTAATAATATTAACAATACTTTCTGCTTTTTTCTCAATGAGTGAGACTGCACTTTCAAGTGTAAGTGTACCAAAGATTAAAACTTTGGTTGAAGACCGTAAAAACGGAAGCCGTAAGGCACTTTATTGCATTGAACACTTCGAAAAGTCATTAACTACATTACTTGTAGGTAACAACATTGTAAATACTGCTATGTCTGTAATTTCGGTTACATTCTTTATGCAACTATTTACTCAATTAACTAGTGATATGGTTTCTATTCTTGCAACTATTATTATCACTATAGTTCTATTAATCTTTGGTGAAATTATTCCAAAGACTATAGGTAAAAAATATAATGAATCAATATCTTGTTTCGTAGGACCTGTCCTTTGGTTTTTAAGTTACGCAATTTATCCGCTAGTTTTACCATTTAGAGGACTTCAAAAGCTAGTTACTGGTCATGGTAAAACTAGTGAAACTCATGTAGATGAGGATGAACTTGGTTCAATCCTTGATACAATGGAGGAAGACGGTTCGATTGAAGCAGATGAACGTGAAATGATAAAAAATGTATTTGATCTTAATGACCAAACAGTAGAAGATATTATGATTCCACGTGTTGATATGATTGCTATTGATGTTGAATCTACTATAGAAGAAGCAAAACAAGTTTTCTTTGAAAATAAGTTCTCGCGTATTCCTGTTTATAGAGAGGATAAGGACCATATTATTGGTATCTTATATGAAAGAGATTTCTTCAGTGCATTGTTACAAAAGCCTCTTGCTGAAGTAACAATTGAAAACTCTATGAAGCCTGCTAAATTCGTTAATAAGACAATGACTGTTGATAATTTGATTCGTGATTTACAACAATCAAAGATGCATATGGCTATTGTTTCTGGTGAATTTAACGACACATTAGGTTTAGTTACTATGGAAGATGCCTTAGAAGAGCTAGTTGGTGAAATATATGACGAGCACGACTTTGGTAATGTTAATAATACATTAATTCACAAAGTTGATGATACAACTTATATCATTGATGGAGATTGTGATGTTGATGAATTATTTGACACATTAAACATTGGTGACGCTCCTGATGAGGCTAAGGTATCATCTTGGATTTTTGAATCCCAAGAAGAATTGCCTCGCCAAGGTGACAAAATGGACTACATCGCTTGTTATACACAAGAAGATGAAGACGGTGAATTTAAAGATTATGCAAAGAAGCTTTCTTTTGAGGTTATTAGAGTAGATAAGAGAAGAATTGAAAAAGTTCGTCTTACTATCTCTGATGCTACT
>JAEELC010000102.1 GCA_016288675.1 Acholeplasmatales bacterium
CCTCCGTCAGGAAAATCGTCGATGCGAGGCACTTGAGCTTCTCGTCCTGCTTCTTCTTGCCATCGAAGTCGTTGTAGTGGAACTTGCAGTCACGCAACTTCGGAATCTTGAGGGCAATCTTCTTGGACTGCTCCCTAGCCTCCTTCTTGACGTTCTGAATCTGTTTGCGTATGCTCTCGTTCTGGGCAATCTTCTCGAACAGGGCTGTCTTGAAGTCGGCGTTCCTGTAGAGTTCGGCAGCGACTGCCTGCTTCACCTCGTTCACGACCCACTGCCTGATGTCGGCGTTTCCAAGCTTGTTCTTGGTCTGCGACTCGAAAATGGGGTCTTCAAGCCTTATCGACACGACTCCGAGAATGCCAGAACGGACATCCGACGAGTCGAGCGTCTTGCCTGCAATGTCGTTCACGGCTTTCAGGACGCCCTCCCTGAACGCAGACAGATGGGTTCCACCGTCAACAGTGTACTGCCCATTGGCGAAGGAATAGTAGGTCTCGTCTGTAGTGGCGAGATGGGTGAGGGCGAACTCGATTTTCTCCGAACGGTAGTGGAACGGCTCGTACAACGGGTCGCTCTCACGCTTATCGTCCAGAAGGTCGATGAGTCCGTTCTCGGAGTAGAACTCCTCTCCATTGAGATACAAGTGGAGACCAGTGTTCAGCCATGCGTAGTTCTGAAGACGCTTCCTGATGAACTTCTCCTCGAACCTGTATCCCTTGAAAATGTCGAAGGAAGGCTTGAACATGATTTCGGTTCCGTTCTCCTCGGTCGTGTCGGACTCGCCCTTCTCCTTGACCTTTCCAGCCTTGAAGAAAGCCCTGAACTGGCGTCCGTCACGGCGTGAAATCACCTCGAACTCGTCGCTCAATGCGTTCACAGCCTTCAGACCGACGCCGTTCAACCCAATGGAGCAGGAGAAAGCCTTCGGCTTCCCGTCCTCCCCGACATCGAACTTGCCACCCGTGTTTATCTTGGATACGCAGTCAATGACCTTGCCCAATGGGATTCCACGACCGTAATCCCTGACACGGCAACGCTCCGAGTCGAGAACTATGTCAATCCTCGAACCGTTGCCAGTCGTGAACTCGTCAATGGAGTTGTCAATGACCTCCTTGAACAAAACGTAGATGCCGTCATCGTTGTGCTCGCCGTTTCCCAGTTTCCCGATGTACATCCCTGGGCGCATCCTGATGTGCTCAAGGGGATTCAGCGACCTGATGCTGTCGTCATCGTATCTTAGGTTTACCTTCTCTTCAGACATTTACTCAATTTCAGTTGCCGTTGTTTCTGGCTCGTTCACGAATCTTCTGGTTGATTTCGCTTCTCTTCTTGGCAAGACGCCTCTTCTCGCTGGGTGCCACAAAATGCCTGCGTTCCTTGAGGTCATCGAAGATTCCCTCGGTCTCCATCTTGCGCTTGAGAATCTTCAGCGCCTTCTCGACAGGAATCTTGTAGCCGTTTCTCGTCTTCATCTTCACTTCAACCATTTTTCAGCTTTTCTCCTTTCTTTTCAATGGTCATTCCCATATAATATGAACTGCTTTGCCAAATTTTCAACAGTTCTTCAACACACTTAGCCATTCACGCACAATTCCAGCATCGTATGGCTTCTTCAAACTCATCTCGAAGCAGTTCAAATGAATCTGCCTGCTCTTCGGAAACTCCGACGACATATAAAGCACCCTCTCTGCAGGCATCAGCGCCAATGCGCACGCAATGTTTCCAGAAGGCACGCCTGCAAATCCACGGCACGCCCCAATGAGACCAATCAGCTTGCCAACGGTTGCATCAATGTTGTCAACCTTCCTGCACTGCTCATAGTCATACACAATGCTCTTGTTCGGATGGTCGTTCTTGTGGCGCATATGCGTGTCAATCGGTATGAACCCCTCCTCCTGTATCTGATTCCACAGTTTGAAACCATAGTCCTTCGGCATATTGAGTCGTGAACAGCATGTGGAGTTGAAATGCACGCCGACAAGCGGAGACTTGAACTGGACAGGAAGTGAATAGCTCTCAGGCAACGGCAACGGAAGACCAAGCTCCTCCCTTGCGCACTTCTCGCTCTTCGTCTCGTCCCTCGAACCCCATTCCGAGCAAGGATATGCCAGCTTGAACGCTATGTCATAATGCTCTTGATTGTCATCGGTCTTGCCAAATATGTCATCCTGACCAAGATGGGTGCTGAATGCAAAGCGTATCGTAGGATATCTTCTTTGCAATGCCTTGAAGCACGTCGACCAGAACATCACTGCGTCTCCAAGACCATGGTGAAATATGATTAGCACATTGTGATAGTTGCCAGTGTCAAGCCACTCGCACACCTTCTTCGACTTGAAATTATCTATGAGCATAGCCGTTTCTCCATACGTTCAAACAATGGCACCTTGAAAGTCTCGTCTGTGCGAAGGCAGTGCATGACAAAATCTCCTTCCTGCCAGAGATTCCAAGGCTTTTTCAACTCATTCGCAAACTTTCCGAAATAGCTGTTCATTCTTCTGCATGGCACACGGTTCCACAAGTCTCTCCACTTCGGAGTCTCCAGCATCATACCGACAGCCTCCTGCTCGAACACGCACGAGTTCCTGCACTTGCAGAAGATAGACATGCAGTCGTCGATGAATTCTGGAATGCGGGCGTCATTCCTGATTACCATCACGCCCGTGTTCTCTCCACGTCGCTCGCCGAAGATATCCCTATTCTCGTTCGCCATTGTCAATGGGTGGTCGCATCCGTCGGCAATGCTCTCAATGGAAACGGAGAAATCCGTTACAATGGCATCGCAGTCAATGTAGAACACCGTGCCATATCCTTTGTTCACGAACTCCTTGAGCATGAGAAGCTTCGTCCAGTGAGGCGTCTTCGACGGGTCGAGGCTTTCATGTTGCACGGTGAAATCATATCCGTGGGCGTCGGCATAGGCATGATTGATTCGAACGGAAATCTCACCTGATTTCCTCATCGAATCGCCAACACACAGCATTGCAACAAGAATTTTGTTATTTGCGATATTGTCATTCATAATTCACCTATTCTACTCAAAAATATAAACGAAATTTCCACAATCGTGGACTTTACTCCATCCGTTCATAATCATGTTGTCATATTCGGAGAATCTTTCATCATATGAACTTCCGAGCAACTCTGGCAACTTGTGCTTCTGGCACTCATACCTGCTCAGTTTTTCGTTTCCCTTGACATACCAGTAGTTGGGCTTGGAAGTCCCTGCCTTCACGAATCCGAGCTTCTCATAGAGATTGCCATCCGAATACCTCCTGTCGGCATAGCTCACAATGGAGCCAGAATGCTCTTTTCTGAAATGAGCAAGCAGTTTCGAAGCGCCACCGACGACGGAGAATCCGATTTTCGACGCAAACCGTATCAGTGCCGAATCGGCGTTCTTGTTGAAGCGTGGCTTACAGACCGTCATTACGGACACAAGTTCGTCATTGCAG
>JAEELC010000103.1 GCA_016288675.1 Acholeplasmatales bacterium
TGACATAGTACCTGGATCTACGTTGATATATGGATCAAATTTTTGCATAAAGACCTTAAGTCCTCTTTGTTTTAAGATTCTACCAACACTAGATGCTACAATTCCTTTACCAAGGCTAGATACAACGCCTCCAGTAACGAATATAAATTTTGTTTCCTTCATGAAATGAGCTCCTTATTAGTTTTTTTTTTGCGGTTTTCACCACAAAATAAAAAATGTTAGGGAGTGTGCCCTTATAAATTATACTATATAAAAAAAATATAAACAATAAACCAAACATAATTTTTTTAGTTAATCGTTTTCATAATAAAAAATGAGTTCTACAAATTGTAGAACTCATTTTTATTAATTCATCTTCATATGTCTACCATCAGAATCAGTTAAATGATCATCTAGTAGCATTATAATACCATCGATAAAGCTCCATATAAATCCAAAACCACAAGTTAAAAGTGTAACTAATAATTGTGCAATAGCTAGTGAATTATGTCCTGTGTAAAATCTACCAATACCAAATGGTAATAATATATTAAGTAAACCTGCAACAAGTCTAATCTTCTCTGAATCATTAGAGTTGTTAGAGTTATTAGAATTATTAAATGTTGCTTTTACTTCCTCAATGTGAGCATCAGCATCATCATTTGATCCTTGTTTTGATCCACAGTTTGGACAAAACTTAGCATCATCTTCAATTTCTTTTCCGCATTTACTACAAAATTTCATAATAGCTTTCTCCTTTATTTGAGTATATTATATGATTAAATAAAACATATGTAAATCTTATATCTAAAATTTACATATATTTTTCATTATTTATTTTAAATTTGGATTATATTTCTTCATAAATACTTCAATTTCATCGACAGATTTGATAATCTCTTCACTTAAGTTTTCACATCCATCTTCAGTAACTAAAACATCATCTTCAATACGAATACCAATTTTTTCTTCAGGAATATATAATCCTGGCTCATTAGAAATAACAGCACCTGCTTCTAAAGGACCGTAGTCACATAAATCATGGCAATCTAATCCTAAATGATGTGATACACCATGGAAATAATACTTATCTAATTCCGCATCTTCTTTTATTAAACCAATCTTCTTTAATTCAACGCAATAATATTGTCTAAGAATTTTATTAAGTTCACGTTGAGTAATACCTGGTTTAATTGTATTAAACATTAACGCTTGTCCTTTTAGAACGATATTATATATTTCTTTTTGACGTGGACTAAATTTGCCATTTACTGGAATTGTACGTGAAATGTCAGCACAATAATAATTATTTGTTGCACCTAAATCAAATAGCATAATATCATTATCTCTAATTATATCTTTATTACTTGAATAATGTAGGCAACATGAATTAGCACCACTTGCTGCTATAGTTGAAAAACTAAATCCATTAGCGCCATTAAATTTTATAGTTTGGTCAAAATATGACTCTAATTGATATTCATAAAGACCTGGCTTAACATTTTTCATTAATTCTTCAATACCTAAACGTGTAATATGAATAGCTTTACGAATTTCATCAATTTCTTCTTTACTCTTAATAGTTCTAGCATAGCTGAATAAACTTCTTCCTTGAAGAATATTTACATAAGGATACTTATCTTTAATATTTTTTGCAAATTGTTCTGTATAGCTTAATGAATCACTATCCTCACCACGTTCTAAATCCAAATATAAGTTTGGAGATAAAGTAATTTGATTATGTAAGAATGAATCAAAATCCTTTAAATAAAAAATAGCATTAATACCACTTATATCAGAAGCCTCATCACAATTTAAAGTACGGCCTACCCATTTTTCAGCAACTGGATCATATTCTTGAATAAATAAATAATCAAACATCTTACCATTTCTTTTTATAATTACTAATCTATCTCTAGATTCTTTTATACCCGTTGCATATAAGAAATTTCTATCTGGTTGATAAAAGTCTTCTCCTTCACGTGGAGCAAATGATACTAGTATAGAATTATCAATCATCTTTTTTGCGATTCTATTACGATGTCTAATATATTCTTCTTTAGTCATAATAACACCTCTTGTTTAAAATTATAGCACAAAAAAAGCGATTAAAATTAATTAATCGCTTTTCATAATTACTTTAAAGGAATAAGCTTTTCCTTACCACCCATATATGGACGTAATGCTTCTGGAACATTAATAGAACCATCTTCATTGTAGTTGTTTTCAACAACAGCAATAAGACCACGTGGAGAAGCTACTACTGTATTATTTAATGTGTGGCATAGATGTGTACCATCTTCATCCTTATAACGGATTCCTAAACGACGTGCTTGAGCATCACCTAGAGTTGAGCATGAACCAACTTCAAAGTACTTTTGTTGACGTGGAGACCAAGCTTCAACGTCACATGATTTAACCTTAAGGTCAGCTAAATCACCTGTGCAGCAATCTAATTGACGAACAGGAACGTCTAAGCTTCTGAAATAATCTACAGTTAATTTCCATAGCTTATTGTACCAATCCATTGATTCTTCTGGCTTACAAACAACAATCATTTCTTCCTTTTCGAATTGGTGAACTCTATATACACCACGTTCTTCAATACCGTGAGCACCAACTTCTTTACGGAAGCATGGAGAATATGAAGTTAATGTTAATGGTAGAGCATCTGCCTTAACGATTTGACCTTTAAATCTACCAATCATAGAGTGTTCACTTGTACCAATTAAGTATAAGTCTTCTCCTTCAATCTTGTACATCATATTTTCCATTTCAGCAAATGACATAACACCATTTACAACATCTGAGTGAATCATAAATGGAGGTACAACATAAGTGAAACCTGCATTAATCATAAAGTCTCTAGCATACGCAAGCATTGCTGAATGTAGACGAGCAATATCACCAATTAAGTAATAGAAACCATTACCACTTGTACGAGCAGAAGCGTCCTTATCTAAACCATTAAAGCGTTCCATAATATCACCATGGAATGGGATTTCATATGATGGAACAACTGGTTCGCCAAATCTTTGAACTTCAACATTTTCAGCATCTGATTTACCAACTGGAACTGATGGATCAACGATGTTTGGAATTACATACATCTTCTTTAAGAATTCATCATTTAAACCTGGTAATTTAGCATCTAATTCATCAATTTCGTGAGCATATTCACCAATTGATTCCTTAACTTGAGCAGCTTCATCTTTCTTACCAGCACGCATAAGTGCTCCGATTTCAGCTGAAGCCTTATTCTTCTTAGCCTTTAGTGCTTCTACAGTTGTCTTGATTTCTCTAATTTGTCTATCAAGTTCAATTACCTCATCAACTAAAGGTAACTTTTCGTCTTGGAATTTCTTACGGATATTTTCCTTAACGATTTCTGGATTTTCTCTTACGAATTTAATATCTAGCATAAAATTTCTCCTTTATTATAATAAAACACATTAAAAAAGTCCCTAAGACTTTTCTAATCTTAAGGACGAATTATCGCGGTGCCACCTTAATTCTAGGACAATGTCCTAGCTCTCTTATTCTGTAACGTAGAATGTGCGAAAAATCTCCAAAGTAGATTCGTCTTATTTCAACCTAACTATTTACACCAACCATAGTCTCTCTAAAAAGTACTCCATAAGATTACTTGTCCTTTTCATTGATTTTTAAACAACATAATTATAATCTATTTTTCAAGACTGTGCAATAGATTTAATATAACTTATCATTAAACTGTATATAAATATTGTCACTCCCCCTTTAAAAATGCTATTATATAGTAATGCATTAATACAATAGGAGGCCACATGTAATGTATAGAAAATTTATTGAATTAATAATAGCATTTATCGGATGCTTTTTAGCAGTGAGTATGTATATTGCAGATGCTATAGCAAAAGATAATTATTATTTAGGTACAGTCGGAGAAATAATTTTTTATATCGGATTAATTTCATTTTTAATAGATGTAATTATTACCCTTAAAACAAAAAAAGTTAATAAATAAAATGTTTACTAACTTTTTATTATATATAATTCAATTACTCATTTATTCCTTCTACTGCTTTTTTAAATTGAGTCTTATATAATTCAAAATAATAACCTTTCTTATGTAGAAGTTCACTATGTGTTCCTTTTTCAACTACTTGTCCTTTATCCATTACAAGTATTAAATCACTATTAACAATAGTAGATAATCTATGAGCAATTATAAAGCTTGTACGACCTTTTAATACATTTGAAATTGCATTTTGTATCTTTTGTTCACTTTTTGTATCAATCGAGCTTGTTGCTTCATCCAAGATTAAAATCTTAGGATTAGCTACAATAGCACGTGCAAAAGATATAAGTTGTCGCTCTCCTTGAGATAATCGTGAACCGCCTTCACCAACATTTGTATTATATTTATCAGGTAAAGCTTCGATAAAATCACGAGCGTCTACTATTTCTAAAGCTTTTATACATTCTTCATCTGTAGCACTTAAATTACCATAACGTACATTATCTAAGATAGAACCTGTAAATAATTGAGGTGATTGTAATACATATCCTATATTTGAATGTAACCAACCAATTGAACGTTCTTTATAATTTATATCATCAATTAATATTTCACCTTTTGTAGGTTCATAGAATCTACAAATTAAATTAACAATTGTAGATTTACCTGAACCAGTATGGCCTACTAAGGCTATACTTTGCCCATTTTTTACTTCAAGATTAAAATCAGATAATACTTCTTCACCTGTATTATAGTTAAAATCTACATGATTAAATTTAACAGAGCCTATAAGCTCTTCATAATTTTCTTTCTTAGGATTATATATATCTCCGTATTTTTCAATAACTTGTGGATTATCTTTTATTTCTGGTTCTGTATTAATAAGAGAAATAATACGTTCAGCTGATGCTTCTGCCTGCTTAAAATCACCTAAAATTTGCGCAATTGACAATATAGGTCCAAACATCTTTAATGTATAATCAACACCAATGTAAATTTCTATTCCAGTTAATCCAAACATTAAACCAGCATACATTACTGCAGATACATCTATATATGTTATTAAAAAAGCTATAGGTCCAAACATACTTGAAAAGGCAATAGCTATCAATGTAGTTCTTCTATATTTATTAGCTAAGCTATTAAAATCTTTCTTATTCTTATCTTCAATAACTAAAGATTTAGTTGTTTTACTACCTAAGAATCCTTCGCTAAATTTACCAGTAACTTCACTATTAATCTTTCGTGAGCTTCTATAGCTCTTTAATATTTTCTTATTAA
>JAEELC010000104.1 GCA_016288675.1 Acholeplasmatales bacterium
ATTAACAAAGTAAGAAGAAAAGGTTAAGTGATATGTCACTTAACTTTTTTCTTTGAATATAATTTATTTAATAATTATTTTAAAAAGTTATATAATGTAATAGTTAATTAAGGAGGAAATTTTATGAATGCTTTCCAAAGAATGAAACTATTCTTAAAATATGAAAGAAAAAATACAATTTTTGCAGTACTTGCTGTATTTATTGAAACAATATTTGAACTTGTAATTCCTATGATTATGTCATATATGATTGATAAAGGTGTTTCTGTATATGTAGAAGCAAGTAAAAATGCTAATTCTTTAGCTGAAGTTAAAGATGAAGCTTTTAATGTTATTTTAATTGCGGCTATATTAATCGGTATATGTGCACTTATGAGTTTAATATGTGGATGGATTTATAGTCATTTTGCATCTAAAGCTGCCTCAAACTTTGGTACTAGAATAAGAGAAGCACAATTTTCAGCTATTCAAAATTATACATTCTCAAATCTTGATATGTTTGAACCATCAAGTTTAGTTACTCGTGTTATAAATGACTCAATGGTTATTCAAAATACATATCAACAAACATTACGTCCACTAGTACGTTCTCCATTAATGCTAGTATTAGGTATGGGCTTTACATTTTATTATTCATGGAGATTAGCATTAATATTTGTAGTACTTGTTCCACTTTTAGCATTTGTAATTATTGCTGTATTAAGAAGAGTTGCACCCAAATATAGAATTTTACAAAAGAAATTAGATGGATTAAATGGTAAGATTGAAGAAAATTTAACTGCTATTCGTGCTATTAAATCATTTGTTCGTGAAGATAATGAATGCTTAAATTTTGATACTGTTAATAATAGCTATAAAGAAACAGTACAGCATACATATTCATTATCAAATATTATTTTACCTTTCTTCCAATTAATGATGTATGTTTCAACTATATTGTTCTTATTTTTAGGTGGAAAAATGATTATTTCAGGTAATTTATCAGGTGGTTCATTAACTGGTATTTTATCTTATGTAATGCAAACATTTAATTCCTTAATTATGTTATCTAATGTATTTGTAGCTATTGCCAAGGCATTAGCTTCAATATATAGAGTTAATGAAGTATTAAATGTATCACCTGATATTATATCTGGAGAAGAAATGAATAAGGTAGAGGATGCTACCTTAGAATTTAATGATGTATCTTTTAGATATAAAGCTGGTAATGGAGAAGATGTATTATCTAATATTTCTTTTAAGCTTGAAGAAGGAAAGACTTTAGGAATCTTAGGTGCAACAGGTAGTGCTAAAACAACTTTAGTTTCCTTAATTCCTCGTTTATATGATACGACAAGTGGTAATATTACTATCGGTGGTAAAAATATCAAAACATATGATTTAGATAACTTAAGAGAAAATATAGCTTTTGTATTACAAACATCTACACTTTTTGAAGGTAGCTTAATTGATAATTTAAAATGGGCTAATCCTAATTTAAATATTGAAGAAATTAATAATGCATTAAAGTTAAGCCGTGTTGATGAATTTATAGATAGACTTCCTGATGGATTAGATACATATATTGGAGAAGGTGGAAATACTTTGTCAGGTGGACAAAAGCAACGTGTATGCCTTGCTCGTGCTATTTTAAAGAATCCACGTATTCTTATTTTAGATGATGCTACTAGTGCAGTTGATACTCGTACAGAAAAAACAATTAGAGATAATCTAATGAGTTTATCTTGTACTAAGATTATTATTAGTCAACGTATTTTATCAGTTATGGAAGCAGATTATGTATTAATTCTTGAAGGTGGTAAGATAAATGAGATTGGTACACCTAAATCACTTTTAGAACATAACCTTATTTATCAAGATTTATATAATAGACAACTAAAGGGGGTAAGAAGCGATGAATAGAACATCTGGCTCACGCCCTAAAAATTTAAAAGGGACTCTTAAGCATTTATTTAATTATTTAAAGCATCATATTTATTTATTAATTTTGATTTCTATTTTAGTATTAATTCCTGCAATTGCGACAATGATTGGTACTTATTCTATAAAATATATTATAGATTATGCTGAAGAACAAAATTTAGAAGCTATTAAGCATTTATGTATAAAGATTGGAATATTATATGCATGTGGTGCATTATCTTGTTATACATATATGCACCTTCTTGCATATTTGGCTCAACAAATTACATATGAGTTAAGAAGAGATTTATTTAAAAAGATGGTAAGTTTACCAATTGGATATATTGATACGCATTCTTATGGAAATATTATGTCATTATTTACTAATGATATGGATACTGTTACTGATGCACTTAATAATGCATTTGCGACGCTTATTCAATATGCCGTTGAAATTGTTGGTATGATTGTATGCATTTTTATATTATCATATCAATTAAGCTTTATTGTTGTAGGATTCTATATTTTAATGTTTAGTTATATTATTTATTCTTCAAAGAAGAGTAAATCATTTTATAAGAAGCAACAAAAAGAACTTGGTAAATTAAATGGATTTGCTGATGAAATAATTCGTGGACAAAGAACTGTTAAGGTATTTAACCATGAAGAAGCTTCAAAAGAAGAATTTAATAAATTATCTCGTACACTTGCTGATTCAAGCAAAAAAGCTATGACATACGCACTATCTATGGTTCCTATGGTAATGTTTTTAAGCTATGTTAATTATGGTATTGTTACTATAGTTGGTGGTGTAATGGTAATTAATGGTGTTATTGATACTATTGGTACATTATCAAGCTATTTAGTGTTTGTTCGTCAGACAGCAATGCCAATTAATAGATTTACTGGGCAAGCAAATCTATTATTAAATGCGCTTGCAGGTGCTGAAAGAATATTTGCGCTTTTAGATGAGCCTAGTGAATTTGATTGTGGTACTGTTACATTAGTTCATGCTAAGGAGGAAAATGGTAGTCTTGTTATTTCAAACTTAAATAGTGATCCTTATGCATGGAATGATAATGGCTCTTTAACACCTTTAAAAGGTGATGTAAGATTTAATAATGTTGTATTTGAATATAATCCAAATAAGAAAATCTTACATGGTATTTCCTTATATGCTAAGCCAGGACAAAAGATTGCATTTGTTGGTTCTACTGGTGCAGGTAAGACTACTATTGTTTCCTTAATCAATAGATTTTATGAAGTAACAGAAGGAACAATCACTTTTGATTCTATTGATATTAAGAGAATTAAAAAGAGTGAACTTAGAAAAGCGATTGGTAATGTTTTACAAGATACCCATCTTTTTGTTGGTACAATTGAAGATAATATTAAATTTGGTAAGTTAGATGCTACACATGAAGAAGTTGTACGTGCAGCAAAATTAGCGCATGCTGATTCATTTATCTCTCGTCTACCTGATGGATATAATACACTACTTACAACTGATGGATTGAATTTATCTCAAGGTCAACGTCAATTGCTTGCTATTGCTCGTGCAGCTATAGCTAATCCTCCTGTATTAGTACTTGATGAAGCCACTAGCTCAATTGATACTTATACTGAGCATTTAATTCAAGAAGGTATGGATGAATTAATGAAAGGACGCACTGTATTTGTAATTGCACATAGATTATCTACAGTAATGAATTCTAACGCTATAATCGTACTTGAAATGGGAAATATTATTGAACGTGGTGAACATCAAGAACTACTAGAACAAAAAGGTAGATATTATTCACTATATACTGGTAAATCAGAATTACAATAGAGAACTATCGCTTTTTTATAGTATAATATGATTAGGTGAATTTTTATGAATAAAGAAGACGCATTAGAATTAATAAAAAAGAATAATGAACAAAGCTTAGAAGGATATAAGTTTCTAGCAGATCATGAGCATTCTACTGAAGCTATGATTGATTTAGCTAGCTATTATTATGTTCATGATCAAATGGAAGAGGCTTTAGCTTATTTTAAGAAGGCTGGAGATTATAAAGATTATAGAGGATTTCAAAATCTAGGTTATATTTATTTTTATGGTAGAAAAGTTGAAAAGAATAATGAACTAGCATTTAAATATCTTACTAAGGCTTTCTTAATGGGTGATCAAGCTAGTGCTATTAAGATTAGTGATATGTATATGAATGGTTATTATGTGAATAAAGATTATTCATACGCATTGAATTATCTAGAACCAATTTATTCTAGAGGAATGATGGATTTAATGGCTGGTAAGGGTAATTATTTATTACCTGAAGTTTTAATTAGATATGGTCTTGCATATCTTAATGGCCAAGGCTTTAAACAAGACAATATAAACTCTTTAAAGAATTTCATTGTAGCTCGTGATTTATTAGAATCTCAACCTAATAAAAAAGAATCTACAAAGAATATGATATCTTTCTGTAATAAATATATTGAAAATATAAATAAAGAAGTTGAAAAATCAGATTATGAGGAATTAGATTTTTGTTTTGAGCATCATGCTAAATTTAGCTTTGTTAAAGAAGAAGAGAATATTACTTTAAAATTTGATTTTGAATCTAAGGAATTATTTGTTTCATTAAAGAATTTATCAAGCTATTTAATTGATCATATGTATTTTGAATTCAATAATGTTTATGATTATAATAAAATAGATTATGATGAGCTTAGACCAATTGATTATAAATTAACTAAGAATCAAATTAAATTATATGATGAAGAATCTACAGTAATGCATTTTAATTTTGACAAATATGTAAGCAGCATTGATGTAATAAATGAATCTAAAAAAAATTAAAAAATAAGAAATATTAAACGCTTTTTACTATGATATAATGGATGTATAAATACGTCCATTATTTTTATTTAAAAAGGAAAAAAGATTATGATTTTAATTATTGCTGAAAAACCAAGTGTAATGAAAAATATAATAGATGCTAAATTGGAAAATGCAAATATTTCTAGATATAAAGGCTATTCTATAGGAAAAGAATTTATATATACTCACTGTATAGGACATCTATTAGTTTTAAAGATGCCTGGTGAAATTAATTCTAATTATATTAAATGGACATTGAATTCTTTACCTTTCAATTTTAAGGATATACCATTAAAGGTTAATGATAGTGTAAAAGAACAATATGAAATAGTTAATCGGCTAATGCACGATGAAAGAGTAACTGAAATTGTTAATGCCTGTGACTCTGATAGAGAAGGAGACCTTATTTTTAGAAACTTGTATAAAGCCAGTCATCCTAGTGTTAAAAATGTAAGCCGTATGTGGATTGAATCTCAAACTCCTGAAGGAATTTTAGAATCATTTAAAACTAGACTGGATGAAAGAGAATATAATAATGTGTATTTTGCAGGTAAAGCTAGAAGCTATGCAGATTATATCATTGGCTTAAATTCTACTCGTGCTATGACTTGTAAATTTAGTCGCGAAAAGAATGAAATCCTTCCAATAGGTCGTGTACAAACTCCTACTCTTAGAATATTAGTAGATACTGAAAAAGAAATAAATAATTTTGTACCTAAAGTTTTTTATAAGATTCAAGCTAATGGAAATGTTAATGGTGCTGATTTAATCGGTAATTATATTAATAAAGATTTAGAACAAAATAGATTTAATACAAAAGAAGAAGCAATGAAGATTGTTGAAAAAATAGGTTTAGGAGAAGCTATTATTACTGAAGCTAGTACAACTGAACGTAAAGAGCCACCTAAATTATTATATTCATTATCAGATCTTCAAGTTGATATGGATAAAAGATATCATATATCTGCTATTGATGTATTAAATACTGTCCAAAGCTTATATGAAACTCATAAGCTTGTAACTTATCCAAGAACTGATGAAAATCATATTTCTAAAGAACTTGCATCAAAGCTTACTCCTATTTTAAAAAGCTTATCTGTTCATACAGAGCTTAGAGATGAAATTATTAATAATAATTATAAAATAAATTCTATAATGATTGCTAAAAAAGATATTGGTGCACATGAAGCATTAACACCTACAGGCTTAAAAGTAGATAAAGAATATTTAAAGAAATTATCTTTAAATGAAATACATGTGTATATGGCTATTGTAGAGCGTTTCCTTGCTGCATTTTTACCTGATGCTAGAATATCTAAACAAAAAATTACATTTGTTAAAAATGAAGAAGTATTTGAATCTACATTTGAAGCTTGCACATTCTTAGGACATAGAAAAGCCTATACTTATGGTAAAAAAGAAACTAAAGAAGAAACTAAAGAATTTATTAAAGCTAAAGAAAATGATATTGTTAATATCTTATCTTTAGATATTACTGAAGGAAAAACTCAACCACCATCACGTTTCTCAGAAGGTTCTTTAATTAAAATGATGAAGAATCCAAGTAAATATGTTGATGATAAAGAAAATAAAGATATTTTAAAGAAGGTAGAAGGTATTGGTACTGAAGCTACACGCGCATCTATTATTAAAGAACTTCATGAAAGAAATTTAATAGAAGATTATCAAAAAAAATATATTCGTCCTACTGAAAAAGGTATGAGATTAATTGATATGATTCCTAGTGAAGATATTAAAAGTGTTAAATTAACTGCTTATTTTGAAAAAAGATTAGATGAAATATCTAAAGGTACATTTGAATGCGAAGCTTTTTTAGATGAGATTAGGAATCTTGAAAATGATTTTATTAATCAGATTAAAGGCATTAATAAAATACAACTTGAAAATGAACAAAATAAATTATGCTCATGCCCTATATGTAATAGTCCTATCATTGAAAGTGAAAAAGTATATCATTGTACAAATAGAAGCTGTAAAGTAGCTATATTTAAGAATGCTAGAGGAGCTAAAAATATAACTAAAACACAGGCTATTAATTTATTAATTAAGGGTAATAGTGGCACAAAAGTATTATGTAAGAGTTCAAAAGGAACTGATTTTGAAGCATTAATGCTTTATCATTATGTTAAAGATGATCAATATCCAAATCATATTGATTTTGATTTTAACAGTAATGCATTAAGCGATGCTGAAGCAGAAAGCTTGAAAGAAAAGCCAAAGGCTTTATGCAAGTGTCCTTTATGTAAGAGCGATATTATTGAAACAAATTTTGCATACAAGTGTAGTAATAGCCAATGTAAGGTTTTAATTAATAAAAAAACTTGTGGAGTAAAGAAGTTTACAAAGAAAGCAATTATAGAACTTTTAAAAGATGGAGTGACTAGTACTAGACTTGATTGTATTACCAAAAATGGTCAAGATATTTCAGTTTACTTAACTTATAAATATGATAGTACTCAAGAATATCCAAATAAAGTTAGCTATTTATTTGATAAGAAGGAGGATAAAGGTGAAGCTAAATAATTATATTAGAGTTGAAAGATTTAAAGATGAATTAATTTCAGGAACTGTTAGTGGTACTGTTTCTAAAGGCGCTTTAGTCGAATTATATGATTCACTTAATAATCCTTTAGGTATTTATTCACATATAGAAGAAATTAGTTTACTAGGAATACATTATGATTCTATTAGTGAAGGAACTCTTGCAAGCTTTTATATTCCAAGCTTTCAAGCTAGTTTTTTAGATAAAGGGTATAAAATTGTAGTAATAGAGTAATAGGAGAGATAATATGATAGTAAAGAAGTGTATTTTAAACTTTTTAAAAAGCTTAAGGCATTATTTGCCTGCAGTTGCATTATTAACAATAGGTCTTTTAATTGGTATTGCAGGCTTTATTAATGTGGCAAGACATGATGTTAATACTTTGTTAGATTTAGTTGATTCAAGTGTTGCTGAAGGAACTAGCCTTAATGTATCGGCTTTTAAAACTACAGTTGTGGATGAATTTAAAAATTTGCCATGGAATAATTTTTGGGAAGCAATTAATCAATTATTTTCTAGAGCCTTTTTGGAAAATACAATTTCTAAAGCTGTTATTCATGTAATTGGTGAAGATAAGTATACTACAGCTGTATCTAATTCCGTTGGTAATGTAGCTGAAAGTATTACTAAAGGATTTGTTACATTATTTGTATGGGGTTCTATTGGTATTCTTGCAAGCTATATTTATTCTAAAATAATGGTTAAGCAAGACCTTAAAATGAAGGTTCCTTTTAAAAAGACTATTGTAGTTGTTATTGTAAGCTATGTATTAAATATTACTTTAGTAGCACTTGCTACTTGGTTAATTGGATTATTTCCAATTGGTACATTATTAACTTTATTATTCATGGTATTTATGAATCAAGCTTTAGCACTATTTAAAGCTTATTTATCACGTACTCAAGATAGCTTAAAGTTTAAGAAGATATTTACATTTAAAAATATATCATTACTTACATTAGGTACTATTTGTATGTTAATAATATTAATAATTATGTTAGTTATTTTAATTGGTATATCTAATCAAGTTGTAGGTTTAATATTAGCACTCCCTTTATATTTCATATTATCTGCAGTAATTGGTTTAAATGCCTATTCATATGTAAAAGATTATTATTCTGATTTAAGAAAATAAAAGATTAGAATGTAAAACAAATCTTGAATATGTTATAATACTAATATAGAAATGAGGAAAATAAATATGAGCACAGTTTATCATGTTTCTAAAAGAGACAACGACGGTAGAGAGTGGAAAGTATTTATTGAAGGGTCTAGTAAGGTAATAAAGTTATTCAAGACGCAAAAAGAAGCATTTGATTATGCTAAGAGTTTAGTAAAAAATAAAAATGATGGATCTAGTGTACGTTTACACGGTCTTGATGGAAAAATGAAAAAATTATAAATCTATAATTATAAAAGAGGTAATGAACAGGGTTGTTTATTGCCTCTTTTA
>JAEELC010000105.1 GCA_016288675.1 Acholeplasmatales bacterium
AGTAAATGATAAATTTGAATCATTCACACTAGGTGGATAAACCTTAATACCTCTAGTTTTAGCATAACTTATATATTGACTAATTAAACTTGGATTACCAATAACATTATTTAAGATATGTGCCATAAAAATCTTAAAATAATTAGCTTTCAAATATGCCATTTGATAGCTTAATAATGCATAACCTACAGCATGAGATTTATTAAAACCATAGCTTGCAAATTTAACTATATAATCATAAATCTCGTTTCCAACATTTTTATCATAGCCATTATTTATACAATGTCTAACAAATGATTCTCTTTGTGCATCAAGCAAATCTTTATTCTTCTTTGAAACAGCTCTACGCAATAAATCTGCCTCACCTAAGCTCATACCGGCAAAATCGTGCGCTATAAGCATAATTTGTTCTTGATATACAATAATTCCATATGTGGATTTTAATATATGTGCTAAGTCTTTATGAATATAATCAAATGGTTTACCATGCTTACGCGCAATAAATTCATCAATTTGATCCATCGGTCCTGGTCTATATAAAGCTAATACGGCAACAATATCATCTATAGTTGTAGGATGCAGTTTTTGAAGAACTTTTCTTATACCTACACTTTCAAGTTGGAAAATACCAAGAGTATCGGCGTCTTGTAATAACTTATAAGTTTTAGAATCATTAAGTGGAATATATTGAATACTAATATTATCCATTCCTTCAATTTCTTTACAGCAATTGTCAACAATAGATAAATTTTTAATACCTAAGAAATCCATTTTTAACAACCCAATATCTGCTAAATCAGTAGCTTCGTATTGAGCTTGTAATAAATTATTAATGCCTTGCTGTAATGGAGTTAAATCGTCCAAATCATCACTAGATAAAATGATACCTGCTGCATGTGTAGAAATATGTCTTGGTAAATTTTCTATCTTTTTTGCAACTTTTAAAAGAGAATATAAATCTTGATTATCTTTAAATTTATCCACAAGCTCTTCAAAGCTTTGAGCTGTGGATGCAATATTGATTAAAACATTTAATCTTCTAGATTCAACGTTCATGACCTTGCCTAAATCTCTTAAAGAACTCTTAATTTGGAAAGTACCAAAAGCTGAAATATTGCATACTTTCTTTACTCCATATTTTTCTTTAACATAAGTAATAACTAAGTCTCTTTTATCATCCGGAAAGTCCATATCAATGTCAGGCATAGTTACACGTTCAGGATTTAAAAATCTTTCAAATAACAAATCATATTTAAGAGGATCTACATTTGTAATACCTAATGAGTAAGCTACAAGAGAACCACAAGCACTACCTCTACCTGGACCAACCATATAGCCTTGTTTTTTGGCATATTTAACATAATCCCAAACAATTAAAAAATAATCATCATATCCCATTTTAGATATTATACTTAATTCATAATTTAATCTTTGTTCATATTGTTCAAAAGAGGCACTATGTTCTTTTGCATATCTTCTCTTAACACCTTTGAAACATAATTCCCTTAAATAATCTTTACTAGAAATATTTAATTCATTTGGATAATGTGGTAAAGAAATTGATACATGTGGTAAATAATCTTCTACATAATTAGCTAATTTATCAAAATTAGAAAAGACTTCCTCAAATCCAAAAAACTCTTCACTTAATTCTTCTTTTGATGGTATATAATAATCTCCCTTTTTAACATCACTAAATTGTCCAATTTTCTTTAATGATTCATATACAATAAAATCATCAAATTCTTCATATAATGTTTGATGAAGTGGAAAAACACTTATATTATTCTCTAAAGCTAAATCATACATAGTACGAGCCTTTTGTGTATCAGATTTATTTTGTAAAGAAATACCAATACCAAAATGTTTTAAAATGTTTTTATATTCAAAAGACTTTTTAATAAAATCATCATTTGATTTTAGTAAGCTATTATATAATTCACTAGTTTCAAATGTTGATATAAAATATAAACCTTTATATAAAGCTAATTCTTCTAGAGTAAAGATATGATTATTAATCTTATCAATGCTAGAAATTTTTACTAAAGCCTTATAACCATCTAAATTTAAAGCGTATGCAAGAATTTTTGAATCAAAGCCTTTATTAGTAATTTTAATTTCTAAACCAAGAAGAGCCTTCAATGAATTTTGCTTACACAAATTTAAAAATTTATAAGCTCCATACATGTTAGAATCAGTTAAAGATGCTGTATCGTAATTGGCTTCTTTTAGTTTTCCTATTAAGTTTGTTAAATGAATAGAATTTTCAAGTAAATTATATTCACTTTGACCATATAAAAAGCCACTCACTATAACATCTCCATTTCTAAATCTTTGATTTAATTATATCACATAAAGATGTTATTTTAAATTTACATACCTAATTTATTATGTTTCTTTTTTAAAGCCAAATATATGAATACAAATATTGCAATTATACCAATAATAAATATTAATTTATGTTCGTAAAAAAATTTATATAAATTTTGGCTAGTTTGCTTAACCCCGTATTCATCTTTACTTTTTATAGTCACATAAATCTTCTTTTCTGTTTCATTACCAGCATAATCAAGTGCGTCTATTATAACCTCATAAGTCCCAGGAACATCTCTATTTAATACAATATCATCAATATAATAATTATCCACAACATTCTTATCATATTTACTGCTAACTTTAATATATTGTTTTAAATCAAAAGATTCACCTTGCATAAATTCTAAATTTGATGCTTCAATTATAGGTGGCTCACTAAATCTAACATCTACACTTAAAACTCTTTTAACGTAATTTTTAGCATCATCTTTTAAATAATAATATACATTATAGCTTCCAACTTTTTTTAAGAATTCAGAAGCATCTATAGATACATCACTAGGACTTAAATTACTACACTCATCCTTAGCAGTTTCAATAAAGCTTTTAAAATCTATATTATCAATATCAGAAATATCTATTGAAGTTTTATATGTAGAAAGCTCTAATATAGGGGCTTTTAAATCAACTACTGTAACTTCCTTTTTTATTTCTACTAGATTTGATTGACTATCCTTAACAGAAATTGTAATGGTTTGCTTACCTAATTTATAAACATCAAGGCCTGTATCAGTAATGCTTGATGTAATATCGCCATCTAATATATCATATGCCTGTGCAAAATCTTTAATATCAAATTCTAAATCTCCATATTCAATTTCGATATTACTAGCTACATTTAACACAGGATTTGAATAATCTTTAACAACATACTCATATTCTTTAACAGTGTGATTTCCTGATACATCACTAGCCGAAACCACAATCTTATGACTTCCAATCACAGAAAGTTCATTAGGATTAAAATCATAAGATATTGTCTTTTCATCAAGTTTATCATTATCAGTTATTGAAAAATATGAACTCACATTAAATTCACTACCATAATCTATAACTAATTCTTTTATATTTTTTATTTCAGGAAGTTCATCATCTTTAATATGAACTATAATACTCTTTCTTTCATAATTAGTATATCCACTAACATATGCAAGCAAGCTTACTTGTTTATCACACACTTTAGTTGTATCTACTGTTAATGAACCATAATATAGTGGATCTAACTCAACAGTAACTTTCTCATTAGTCTTTTTCCCATTATATATAAATTTAGGCTCAAAGCTAGATAAATAAGCCTCAAAATTTGAATTAAGTGGAATTGTTATTTCTACAATATTCCATTCAAAATAATTAGCACTAGCTTTTATTTTTTTTATACCATTCCCAACAATTATCAATAATAATATCACCAAAATTCTTTTAATCTTCTTCATTAAAAATACCTCTATTGCTTTGACTTGAAATATCTAAAATATCACTAAATAGATTATTAAATTTTTGTTCTACTTCATAATAACGCTTATATTTTGTATTGATAATGTAATGTTTTTCTAGCTCTTTAGTAAAATATAAGCTATATAAGTAATTATAGTTTTTATATGATTCAACTATACATGTTTCTAATAAATAATTGATAGCTTTATCATAATATGTTTCTTTTGTTACTAAATAATTAACTAGATAATAATCTAAATTAGATTTAAAAGATAATTCATTATTATTAAAATTATTAATTAACGACTCTTTATCTGTATAATAAGCTAATAAATTTTTATAAATATCAGCATCTGAATCATCCATTGATTTTAAAAGATAATTAATATTATTAAATTCATAAACTTCGCTTTGAGGAAATTTATTCCACAAATTAGCAAAAATAACTTGATTCAAATATGTTTTTCTAATTTCTTCAGCTCTTAAAATACCATTTAGATAATTAATTTGAGCACAGCGTGACTTATAATCATCAATATAGCTTAAAGTAAATGATGAATTTATTAAAGATGCCACTTTAATTTGGTATTCTTTAACAATTAAT
>JAEELC010000106.1 GCA_016288675.1 Acholeplasmatales bacterium
AGGTGTACATTTAACTACACCAGTACCAAATTCCTTATCAACATATTCATCAGCAATAACTGGAATAATTGTCTTTGTACCAGGAATATATACACTCTTACCAATATATTGCTTGAAACGTTCATCAGTAGGGTTAACCATTAATGCTTGGTCAGCAAACATAGTTTCTGGACGAGTTGTAGCAATTAATAAAGAACCAGAACCATCTGTAAATGGATAATTAAAGTAATAGAAAGCACCTTTATCATCTTGGTGAATTACTTCAATATTTGATAAAGCTGTACGAGCAACTGGGTCCCAGTTAATAATTCTCTTACCTTGATAAATTAATCCTTTATTATATAAAGTAATAAATACATGATTAACAGCTTTAGATAAACCCTCATCTAAAGTGAAACGTTCTTTAGAATAATCTAAAGATAAACCAAGAGCTGCCCATTGTGAATGAATAATTTCTGCATATTCATTCTTCCATTGCCATGCATAATCTAAGAACTTTTCACGACCAATGTCATAACGGCTAATACCCATATCTTTTAAACGAGCATCAACCTTAGCTTGAGTAGCAATACCAGCATGGTCCATACCAGGAATCCATAAAGCGTCAAATCCTTGCATACGCTTTCTTCTGATAATCATATCTTGAATAGATGTATCCCAAGCATGTCCTAAATGTAGCTTACCAGTTACATTTGGTGGAGGGATAACAATAGTAAATGGAATCTTTTCCTTATCACCAGCAGTAAAGAAACCACCCTTACGCCAGAAATCATATTTTCCAGCTTCAACTTTTTTTGGATCATATTTAGGATCTAAAATTTTTGCCATAATTGTATATTCCTTTCTATCTCATCATGAGTCATAGAGTATTCTACGACATCAAGAGTTTTTCCATCATACATAGATTTATATCTTCTACATATACCATCTCTCTTAAAATTAAGAGAATTAATTGTATTTTCACTTCTTAAATTATTTGTAAATACGTGAAGAGAAAGAATATCTATATTTACAATACTATTATACCAAGGGATAAAAGCCTTAAGAGCCTCTTGCATATATCCAAATCCTTGATATTCTTGAAGTAGGATAAATCCTAATTCATATGCATTTGGATTCTTCTTAGAACTATCTTTATAGAAATTAATTTCACCAATAAATGTTCCGTCTAAAAGACAAATTTTCACATATTGCTTAGAAACAATTCTATATTGAAGAGCAAGCTCACATGTTTGCATATTTGGAACAGGTTTAAATCCAGCTGGATATGTAAGATTTTTATTACTAATCATAGTATATAAATCATTAGCATCCTCACTTGTATATTCTTCAATTAACAAGTTCTTTGTCTTAAGCATTTTATCGCCTCCCTACACATAAAAAAAACGCCCCTGGAAATCCAAGGGCGCATAAAATACGTGGTACCACCTTAGTTCTAGAAATATCTAGCACTCTAAAATTCGTAACGTGAATTATTCGATATAGACTACTAAGCTCATCTATACAGCTCCATGACTACTTTCAATTTAACTTACCAAGATGTTTTCACCAACCACATCTTCTCTAAATGCGTAATGTTAATCTACTCTTCACTTCAAAGCATTTATGTATAAATTTTATACTACTTTTATTTTGTTGTCAACAAATTAATATTTATTAGGAAGCATACATTCTAGAAAATAACAAATATTTAAAACTTCATTATTAATATTTAAGCTATAATAAGAATTTAAGAAATTACCTTTAGTAAGACCAAATACTAATACTTCAAAATGCTTATCTAGCATTAAGACAACAATTTTATAATCTTCTTCAGTAATAAATCCTTTAGTAAATGTATTAATGTTTGTAAAATCATTACCTTTGGAAGGAATGAAATTAGAAACATTTACTAAATCAGATTCAAAAGGATTTCCAAATTCCTTAAGTAAGTCTAAAACATCATCATATGAATAATAATGTTTAGAGCCAAAACGAAGCTTGATATGATTACAAGCTTCGTTTATTTTTTTATTTTGATATTCTAATATATCCATTAATTCTTAGCCTTATTAATAATTGTTTCACAAGTTGTTAAATAGTTTTGAGATTTAGGATTAAATAATTGAATATGTTCTAGTTCTTCATCTGTCTTACCATATAAAGGATTTAAATACATTGGATACTTATTTAAGAAATCCTTTAATGTTAATACATCTTCAAAATAATAATTTGATTCATCTTCTGCATCAGCGATATAAGCATCAACAACACCCTTTAATGTTGGACAATAACCAATAGATTGAGCATTTTGATAAGCATTATCACTATCCATCATGAAATTGATAAACGCATTAGCTAAATCATAATTTTGACAAGTTGTTGGAATAACCATTGAGTCGAAGAATGCACTAGTAAAGTTAGGAATTGATACATTCATATCAATTTCTGTTTTACCAGAATCATATGTGAAATATAATGCATCAAAGAAATCACCAAGTTGTGTGAAGCACATATCAAGAGTTCCGTTTGCAACATCTCTCTTTAATTGGTCATCTCCCCATTCATCAAATTTAGCATTTTTGATACCATTTACAAGTTTATCTTGTAAATCTTTATCCATATCTGATGCATCATCTTTACCATTTAATGAAGTAATATTAGGATTTAAACCTTCACTCATTAAATAGCTTGCAACTGTCCAACGAGCTGTTGAATACATACCAATTTTAACATCTTCTTTATATAATGATCTATCATATAAAGATTTAAAACCGTTATTTTCTACTACAGATTCAACATCACTTTTTTTAGTAGAATAAATAATAGAATAAGCACCCCAGAAATAAGGCATAAAATATGAATCATATACTTCATTATTATCAGTAACAAAGTTATTATCAATTAACTTTTGTAAATCATCAGTAAACATTGTCTTATAATTTTCTAGGTTATTATATTTTGAATTTTTAACATCGATTTCTCTTAGTAAATTTTCACTATATAATTGTCTTACAGTATAATCACCAGGAATAGCTACATCATAGCTAGTTGTACCAGCTTTAATTTTTTGATACATAGCTTCACTAGATGTAACATCTTCTTCTATAACTTGGCAGTTATATTCTTCTTCAAAGCTCTTAACTAAATCCTTATCGATATATTCTCCCCAGTTTAAGAAATAAAGAATAGTTTGAGGAGTAGAGATTTGAGTTACTGCAAAAATAGTAAATAGGATTAAAGCTACAAATGTAATAATTATCTTTTTCATTATTTTGCACACTTTTTACCTTTCTTACTTGATTTGATTGAGATTAATAATACTAATAATAATGTAACGAATGTTAATAAAGCGTTAAATGCGTAAGCACCAGCTGAGAAATTCCTCTTAGAATATGATGCATATACATAGTTAGAGAAGTTAGAGAATCCATTACCCTGTGTATAGAAAGAAATAACAAAGTCATCAATTGAAAGTGTAAATGCGATTAATGCACCTGCAAGAACACTTGTCTTTAATGAAGGAATAACTACTTTAAATAGCGCTTTATATTTAGAACAACCAAGATCTTGAGCAGCTTCGAAAATTGATTCATCAGTTTGTTCAAGCTTTGGTAACACCATTAAAATTACATATGGAATAGTAAAGAATACGTGAGCAACAAGCATTGATGGGAAACCAAATGCTTTCTTAAAACCTGGAATAGCTGTAATAAGGGAGAATATTAACATAATTGAAATACCAGTAACAATTTCAGAGTTCATCATTGGTATTTCATTTAAGAAATCCATAGCCTTTCTTTGCTTACCACGCAATGAATTTATACCAATAGATACAAATAATCCTGAAACTGTTGCAATAGCTGTTGCCCAGAATGAAACAAGTAATGAATCAAGAATTGATATATATAATTGTCTATTAGTAAATACTTCAAAATAATTATGGAAAGTAA
>JAEELC010000107.1 GCA_016288675.1 Acholeplasmatales bacterium
CTTTTTAAGCAAAAAATCGTAAATTTTTTAAGTGATTTTTAATGCACCTTAATTGTAACATAATATCCACAAGAGGTATATATAAACTTATCCACACAAAATGTGGAAAACTTTAGGCTATATTTCTATATTTTATTACAAAAAGTGGAGTGTAAACAAAAGAAAATGCCTTACCTAAAGCATATTAAAACATAATCCACTTTTCCACATGTGGACAAAATTGTGGATAAGTTATCCACATTTGATATTAAATTTTCCACTTGTTTTTATATAGTTATCCACAATGAACCAAAAAAGTATGAATACATTTTATAAACACATATGAGTACTTTAATCTAAAAAACTTTAATTTTAATAGCACAAAATTTTAATTATTTTATACTAAAAAACTAATGAATAGCATTGATTATTTATTATTAATTTTTGACTATTTTATAGTAAAAGTTCTTAAAAATAAAGGACTTTTTTATCTTTTTTCTAAGATATTTTTTTTATTATTTTTGTATATAAAATAAGGATAATTCCATCCTATATTATATATAAGAGAAAAATAATTGCTTATTCTGCAAACAAAGTTTAAAAAATATATTAATTAATAGTTGACAAAAAGTTAAAGATTGATTATAATCGTTTTTGCATGGTTTCGTACGAAAGTGAGGCTATATTATGAAGAGAACATATCAACCAAACAAACATAAAAGAAAAGTAACTCATGGTTTCCGTGCCAGAATGGCTACTAAGAGCGGACGTAAGGTTGTCGCTGCTAGACGTGCTAAAGGCCGTTACCAATTAACTAAATAAGTTATTATTTGATAATACTAGAACTACCAGATCAAATGAAAAGTTTTAAATTTTTTCTTGTTGGTAGTTCTTTTTATTTTATTAGGAGATATTCATGAACAAACAGTATCGCATAAAAAAGAGCAATGAAATTGAAACAGTTCTTAAGAAAGGTACTAAAGCCTACTCAAGATATTTCATCTGCTATAAATATATAAATAACGAAACCACTCATTTTAGATTTGCGACTAGTGTTGGAAAAAAGATCGGAAATGCTGTTGTAAGAAATCATACAAAGCGTCGTATTCGTGCTGCAATTGATACTTTCAATCTAGCATCTAAGAAAATGGATGTTTTCATTATTGCTAAGCCATCTGTAAACGAATTAGATTTCAATGGCTATGTACAACAAATTAAATATTTGTTAGAAAAATTACATATAATTGATTAAAGGAGTTCAAATGAAACGTTTTTTAAGAAGAAATTTAGGTAAAATAGCTTTAATTTCTTTAGTATTAATCTTTGTTGCTTCTCTTACAAGTTGTAGAACTAATGCCAATGATTGGTATTCAAAGAGTTATACAACATGGGGAGCTGAGTTTAATTTCAAAGACTCACAAAATCGTTTTAGTTTCTGGCAAGCCTTATGGGGATGGCCTGTTTCATTATTATCATATCCATTTGCATTCTTAATGCATGGTATTGGTAGTATTTGCGGTGGTTCATATTTCTGGGGTATTGTTTTCACAACTCTTATTGTAAGAACAATTGCTTGGCCTATTTACTCAAAGACTAATAGTCTTCAAGTTAATATGTCAATTATGCAACCAGAAATGCAAAAGATTCAAGCTAAGTATGCTAATCGTACAGATCCTGAAAGCCGTCAACGTATGAGCCAAGAAATGATGAAATTATATAAGAAATACCACGTAAATCCTCTTGGATGTGTATTCCCTATGTTAATTCAATTCCCAATTTTCATGGCAATGTATGAATGTGTTCGTCGTATTCAAGCTTCTACTGTTACTTACTCAGCAAATGGTGTTGTTCAAACAACAGCTCCTGGTGTTTTTGCTTTAGCTAACACAAAATTATTTGGTTTCTTTGAAATCAATACTTCTGTTTTAGCTTCAAATTCAGTTGATGTACCTCGTGCTACAGAACCTAAAGACATCATTTTTGGTATTGTAATTGCTGTATTATTTGCTGGAGTTACATTCTTAAGCCAACAACTTGCAAAGAGAAAACCAAAGTGGCAAAAAAATCGTGTTCAAGTTCAAACTGCTGAACAAGAACAACAAGCAAAGATGATGAATATTATGAATTTCGTCATGATTGCTATGTTTATGTATTTCTCATTAACTTCTACTGCCTTATCTATTTATTGGTTAATCGGTGGTATCTACCAATTATTCCAAAGCTATATTGGCCGTAAGATTAATGAAAAGAAATATTATAAGTTAAAAGAACAAAGTAATATCATTACAAACAGATAAGCGGGTGACAAGATGCAAAAAAGAATTCAAATTGAAGCAAATTCAAGTGAAGAAGCTTTAAATCTAGCTGTAGAAAAATTTCATGTTTCTAGCGAACATATTTTCGTTAATGAAATTTCAGAAAATAGCTATGAAGCTTTACTTGATATAAGCTTAGCTTTAGAGGGTAAAAAATATCTTGAAAGTATTCTTCAAAATTTTGGTGTTGACTACAATATTGAAGTTCGTACTTTAAATCAAGAAAAAGAAATCCATTATGCAATAGATTCATCAGAAAATCCTTTATTAATTGGTGTTAAAGGAAGAACTGTTGATGCTTTACAAACATTATTAAAGAACCTTTTAGGTGCTTATACTAATGAAAAATTAATGGTTACTCTTGATATTGGTAACTATAAAGAAAACAGAAAGAGACAGCTTGAAATTCTTGCTACAAAAATTGGTAAAGAAGTTGCTTCTACTAAGCAACCTGCAAAATTAAAACCAATGTCAGCCTATGAAAGACTTATTATTCATGAAAAATTAGCCGACTGGCGTGATGTTTATACTGAGTCTGAAGGTGAAGGCGAAGAAAGAGCAGTCGTTGTTAAACCAAGACTTGATAAGTAATGTAAATTATGAAGACCAAATTTGGTCTTCTTTTTTTATGGTTTCACGTGAAACCTAAATTTATTTATTCTAAAATGTTTCACGTGAAACATTGTTAGAAATTTAAATTTGTTTTATAATGGTACTATGAAAAATATGAAGAGAATTTTAGGTATTATTACCTTATTATTGATTTCATTTATTTTTGTAACTACGGTTAGGGAAAATATAATTGTTGATAATAAAACAAAAGAAATAACTAAAGATGCAATTTTAGATGAAAGGAAATCTAATGATTTTGCTAAATATTATTATAAAGAGGATAAGGATTATTATAAAAGAAAGGAACATTTAAATCCTGGTTCATTTTGTGATATTTTAGTAACACTAAATTCTAATACTGTGCCTCCATTTAAGGATCTTATTGATTTAACAATTGGAGGACATGTTGCAATATGTGGTATGTATTATAAAGATCAATACTTTAAAATGCTAGAAAGTGACACAATTGATACAACCTTTAATGATGATTATAAATGTGTTTCTTTATCTCCAAAAGCGGAATGGGATAATTCTTTTTTATACCCTAATTATTACATTTTACGCGTGGATTTAACTGAAGAACAAGCTTATTGTGTATTTAATGAAGCTATTTCTATGCTTGGCGATCCTTATAATATTACGTTTCTTTTAAACACAAAAAATACTCATTATTGTAGTGACCTTGTTGCTAAGTGTTTTAGAAAAGCTCACATTAATATTAATCCTGATTTTGGTGCGACAACTGTTATTGATATTTTAGCTAGTAAATATACTCATGTTGTTGCCTATAAGGTTAGAAAAAATAACGTTGATTATTATTATACTTTATAATAAAAAAATCCTTTACCTAAAGTATAAAATATTTTTTTAATTTAATGATAAAATGCTTATAAATATTACATATTTATGATATAATTTAAGCGAGGTGTTAACTATGTCTTATATGGCTCTTTATCGTGCTTATAGACCTCAAACTTTTAAAGAAGTTGCAGGTCAAAAGCCTATCATTCAAACATTAAAAAATGCTATAAAACTTAATAAAGTAGCACATGCATATTTATTTGCAGGACCACGTGGAACTGGTAAGACAACTATGGCTAAAATTATGGCTAAAGCCTTAAACTGTGAGCATGGTCCAACTGATGATCCTTGTAACGAATGTGAAATTTGCAAAGGAATTACAAAAGGGACAATTCCTGATGTAATTGAAATCGATGCTGCAAGTAATAATGGTGTTGATGAAATACGTGAGCTTAGAGACAATGTTAAATATTTACCATCAGTTTGTAAATATAAGGTATATATTATTGATGAAGTTCATATGCTATCTCAAGGTGCGTTCAATGCCCTTTTAAAAACACTTGAAGAACCACCAGCACATGTAATCTTTATTTTAGCTACTACTGAACCACATAAGATTCCAGCTACAATCTTGTCTCGTTGCCAACGCTTTGATTTCCAAGCAGTTAGAGAAAACGATATGATTGAAAGATTAAATACTGTTTGTAAGGAAGAAAAGATTAAGATTACAGATGAGGCTATTCAATTAGTTGCATCTTTTTCTGAAGGTGGTATGCGTGATGCATTATCTCTTCTTGATGAATCTATTTCTTATTCTACAAAAGATATTATTGATGAAGCTGATGTACTTGCTGTTTCAGGAAATGTTTCTGATTTAAATATTTTAAATTTATTGCGTGAAGTTGAAAATAATGAATCAGCTAAGGCTTTAGATATATTAAATAAAATATTGGATGAAGGTAAAGAAATATCTAAAGTAATTTCAGATATTATGACATTTCTAAGAAATGTCTTATTATTTAAGATTAATAAAATTACTTCTACAAAAGAAATATATAAGCAAGATGAATATATTAGCTTTGCTAATAGAATATCTACTAATTTAGTTTATAAATATTTAAACTTATTAAATGACTGCTTAAATGATATTAAATATACAAATCAAAAAAGAGCTTTTCTTGAAATTTGTATTATCAAGATGAGTGATAAGAGTGCTGTTGTTGATATTGATTCTTTAATGAGAAGAATTGATTCTTTAGAAAGAACAATTGAAAATTTAAAGAATCAACCTATTACTCAACAAACTAATATGATTAACGAACCAATGTTTAGTAATATTACTCCATTTGATGAAATTGATAGAAATATTGAATTTGATTATTCTAAATGTATTTCTACAGCAGATGTTAATGTTGTATTAAACAATGGTGATAAAGAATTAAAGCTTACTGTTAACAATATGCTACCTAAATTAGTTGAAAATTATAATTTACTTGAAGGTATTAAAACTATGGCTGTTTCAAAGAAAACTGCTATATTTACACTTTCAACTGTTGGTACTTGTAACAGAATGATGAAGGATCCAAATTATACAAATATCTTGAATTTCTTTAAAGAATTAGGATTAAAAGAAGTATTCTTTATCGATAAAAAGAATAGTGATGAAATTTTACAAGATTTCTTAAGCAAGTTTAAGGCTGGAGATAAGAGTCCAATACTTGACAATCACGATATAAGAATTTTAAAATATGTAAAGACAAAGGAAGTAAGCGAATCAAGTGATGGATTAGATGATTTATTTGATTCGGACTTGATTGAGGAGGAATAATTATGAATCAAGCAACAATGATGCGTCTTAGAAAGATGCAAAAGGAAATGATGGATGCACAAAAGAAGTTAGAAGAAACTGTATTTACAGGTACTTCAGGTGGTATTGTAACTGTTTCTATGACTGGTGCTCATGAAATTAAAGAAGTTAAGATTGATCATGACGCTTTTGAATCTAAGGATGACATCGAAATGATCGAAGATGCTGTTAAGGCTGCTATTGCTGATTGCATGAAGAAGATTGAACAAGCTAGCCAAGAAGCCATGGGTGGATTTGCAAACATGGGTATGGGTGGTCTAGGAGGACTATTCTAGTCTTATGAATTACCCACGTCCTATTGAAGATTTAATATCTTCATTTATGCGTCTTCCTGGTATAGGTAGAAAGACTGCGGAACGTTTAGCTTTATATGCTTATTCAAATATGAGCGAAGATGAAGCTAAACAGTTTGGACAGAATTTTATCAATTTAAAAAAGAATCTACATACATGCCCTATTTGTGGTAATTTAACTGAAAAATCAACTTGTGATATTTGCAGTGATTCAACTCGTAATCATTCTCAAATTATGGTGGTTGAAACTGTTAAAGACTTATTTATAATGGAAAATTTAGGTCAATTTAAGGGTGTATATCACGTTTTAAATGGTGCTATTGATTTTACAAATGGTATTGGTGTAGAGGATATAAGAATAGCGCCACTTTTAGAGCGTGTTAAAGAAGGAAATATTTCTGAAGTTATTCTTGCATGTAATGCAACATTACAAGGAGAAACTACTTCAAGATATATTAAAACCCTTCTAGAAGATAGTGATTGTTTAGTTACTCGTCTTGCACATGGTCTTCCTATAGGTGGAGACCTTTCATATGCAGATGAAATGACAGTTTTAAAGGCTTTAGAAGGAAGAATAAAATACTAATGAAAGTTCATTTTTATAGTTTTACAGACGGAAAAAAATCAATTTCATATGAAACAGATTTAACGTTACTTGATAAAGGATATAGATTTAAGGATCATTCGATTGAAAATACGAGTTTAGAGTTTCATATTATTGACCAAAATCATGTTCAAATGTATAGAAATGGTGCTGTTAACAGCAAGATGGATTTCATTATAGGAAAATCTACTAAATCAAGTTATTTTAGTGATTCATTATCATTTGAATTTGATGTGTTAACTCATGCTATTACAGTTAAAAATAATGCTCTTTCAATTGAGTATGATTATTATTATCAAGGAGATAAGATAGGCAAAATTAAAGTTGGTCTATTGATTAAATAAATAGCCCTTGAAAAAAAGTAAACTTTAATGTAAAATATCTTATGGTCTTTTATTGGAGGATTAATATGGAAAACAATTACAGCAATAAATCTTTATTAGAAATTGCATATGGATTAACAAAAGAGAGCGTTGATGGTTATGCTATCGATGAACTTTTAGATAAAACAATCGAACTTAAGGGTTTAGATCCTAAAGATGTAGAAATTCGTTCTGCATTATATATTGATATCTGCTCAAGTTCTAAATTCGTTTACCTTGCTGATGGTAAGTGGGATTTAAAGACTCGTCATTCATTAGATGAATATGATAAGGATGGTTCTAAATTATATTCTGCTGAAGAGCTTGAAGATGAAGCTGAAGAAGTTTCAGGATATGAAGATGAAGATGATGATGAAAACGACATCGATGACGATGACGATGATGATAACGATGATGATGAAGACGATGACGATGATGATAACGATGATGAATATTTAAATTCTGAAGATAGTTATTCTGATTCTTCTGAAGATGAAGATTACATCGACGATGAAGATAGCTTAGATGAAGACTTCGATGAACAAAAGTACAACGATACTATGGATGAGTACGAAGATAAGTACGATAGATAATTTTTAAATATATCTCTGGTTTGTGCCAGAGATTTTTTTGTTTAATTTTATTATTTTTGATTTATAATAGAGTTGTAAAACACACATTAATATAAAAGAAAAAAGAAAGAAACTTAAAAATTAATAATTATACAGGAGGATTTTAAATTGTCTAATTATCTTGATGAGAAAAAAGGCTTTACACCTCGTGATGTCTTTGAAGAGGCTAGCAGATGTTTATTATGCCTTGATGCTCCTTGTTCACAAGGATGTCCAGCAGGAACAGATCCTGCTAAGTTTATTCGTTCTGTAAGATTCAAAAATATTGAAGGAGCAGCAAGTACAGTTAGAGAAAATAATATATTAGCTGGTATTTGTGCTCGTGTATGTCCTACAGAAAAATATTGCGAGAAGGCTTGCTCTAGAAGCGGTATTGATAAGCCAATTCAAATCGCAGAAATTCAACGCTTTTTAACTGATTATGAAGAAACATGCAAAATGAAAATTCTTGAAAAGGAAAAGCCAAATGGTAAAAAGGTTGCAGTAATAGGTAGTGGTCCTGCAGGTTTAACTGCTGCAGGAAACCTAGCTTTAAAAGGATTTGATGTAACTGTATTTGAAAAATACTCTAAAGCTGGCGGTTATTTAACTTATGGTATTCCTGAATATCGTTTACCTAATGATGTAGTTAATAACGAAATTAAAAAAATTGAGAATTTAGGAGTTAAATTTAAATTTAACACTAATGTTGGAAAAGATGTTTTACTTGAAAATTTAAAAAATGAATATGATGCAGTAATTATTGCGGTAGGTTTTGCAAAAGGTAAATTAATTGAAGATGCAAAGAATGCAGTATTAGCAGTAGATTTCTTACGTGATGTTAAAGAATCACGTGGCAATTACAAGGTTCCTTCTGACGCTGTAGTTATTGGTGGTGGAGATGTTGCAATGGATGTTTGCACAACATTAAAGCGCCTTGGTGTTAAGAATGTAACAGACTGCATATATGAAGAATTCAGTGAATTTAGAGCTAGTCAAAAGGAACTTTCAGAAACACAAAAATGCGGTGTGACTATTATGGACGGTTATGTGCCTTCTAGCTTTAAAGACAATGGTGAAATTGTATTTAAGCATAGAGTTATTAATTCTGAAGTTGTTATTAAGCCTAGCTTAACTGTGCTTGCGATTGGTCAAAAGGCTGATTTTAGTGGTCTTAATATTACTGATAAGGATTTAACTAGTTCTACATATCAAATCAAGGGTACTAATGTATTCTATTGTGGTGATATTGCTCCAGGTGATAAGACTGTTGTTTATTCTGTTAAGACAGGTAAAGAATGCGCTCGTGCTATTATCGATTACGTAGGAGGTAATAAGTAATGAAAAAAGATTTATCTATTACTTTTATGGGAGTAAAGTTTCCTAATCCATTCTGCTTATCAAGCTCACCAGTAGGTAACTGCTATGAAATGTGTGCTAAAGCTTATGATTGTGGTTGGGGTGGTGTAGTATTTAAGACTATTGGCCCTAAGCATTATGTAATTGATGAGGTTTCTCCTCGTTTTGACGCTTTAACTAAGGAAGCTGAGCCTTTTGTTGGTTTTAAGAACATGGAACAAATAGCTGAGCACAGTCTTGAAGAAAATTTAGCGGATTTAAGAAGATTAAAAGAGAATTATCCTGATAAGGTGTTAATTGCTTCTATCATGGGTAGCAATAAGCAAGATTGGATTGATCTTGCACGCTTAGTTACTGAAGCAGGTGCTGATATGATTGAACTTAACTTCTCATGTCCACAAATGACTTCACATGCTATGGGTAGTGATGTAGGTAGTAATCCTGAATTATGTAAGGAATATTGCCAAGCAGTACGTTCTGCTACTAAATTACCATTTATGGCTAAGATGACTCCAAATATCACTGATATGTGCATACCTGCTATTGCTTCTATGGAAGGTGGAGCTGATGGTATTGCAGCTATTAATACTATTAAATCAATTACAAATATTGATCTAGATAAGAAGGTTGGTCTACCTATTATTGATGGTAAATCATCTATTTCTGGTTATTCAGGTAAGGCTGTAAAGCCAATTGCATTAAGATTTATTGAACAAATGAAGACTAATCCAAAGCTTGCAAATGTAGAAATATCAGGTATTGGTGGTATTGAAACTTGGGAAGATGCTGCTGAATTTATTTTACTTGGTTGTAAGACATTACAAGTAACTACTGCAATTATGCAATATGGTTATAGAATTGTTGAAGACTTATGTGATGGTCTTTCTCGTTATATGGAAAAGGAGCATGTTGATCATCTAGAAGATTTAGTAGGTCTTGCAATTAAGAATATTATTCCTGCAGAAAACCTAAATAGAGATTATAAGGTATATCCTGAAATTGATGCAGAAAAGTGTATCCATTGTGGTAGATGTGTAATTTCATGCTTTGACGGAGCTCATCAAGCTATGGAATGGGATAAGGCATCAAGAAGTGTTAGATGCAATACTGATAAGTGTGTAGGATGCTTCTTATGTGCTCTTGTATGTCCTGTTGGTGCTATTCACACTGGTAAGCGTGAATTAAAGAAGGGCAGAAAAGAAAGAAATCTAAATGATATTAAGTTACAAGATACATTCCAAAAATTGTAACTACTTTCACATGAATTTCACAGTAAAACTATAAAAAAAGTCAATTTTTCCGACACAAAAATAGCTTTACTGTGTTATACTATTAATGCCTAGAGATAGGCAGTTGAAATATTTTCCAATTTTTAACTAAAGTATTTCATTCATATAACAAACTAACTCTCCCAATTTAGTTTTCGAAGGCCATTTGGCCTTCTTTTTTTTTTATAATATGAAATGATTATTAATTTATAAAAGTAATCTTTTATATTTATCACATAATTTTCCCTTAATGTATTTGTAAAATAAAAATACATTGTATATAATTAAATTAAAGAAAAGGTAGTGGTTATATGATTAAAATTGGATATGTAGAAGATAATATTGACTTTGCAAATCTAGTAAAAGATTATTTAGGACAAGAAGGATATGGTATTGAACATTTTGATACTGGTGAAAAGGCAATGCCACATGTTAATGATGATTATGCAATGTGGATATTAGATATCATGTTACCAGGAAATGTATCAGGATATGATTTAATTAAAAAGATTAGAGAAAATCATCCTACAATGCCTGTGATTTTTGTATCAAATCGTGATGAGGATCTAGATAGAGTAATGGGTCTTGAACTTGGAAGCGATGATTATATTGGTAAATCTAGTATTCGTGAATTAGTATTACGAGTTAAGAAGCTATTATTACGTGCTTATCCTCAAGATAATTCTAATAATAACGCTATTGAATATAATGAATATACTATCGATTTAGATAAGCGTATTGTTAAAGATGGTAATGAAGCTATTAACCTAACAGCTAAGGAATATGATTTATTAACATTCCTTCTTAAGAATAAGACACATGCTTTTTCACGTGATCAAATTTTAAATGCTGTATGGGGTAGTGAATATTTTGGTAGTGACAGAGTAGTAGATGATTTAATGCGTAGATTACGTTCTAAAATGCCTAGACTTAATGTAGAAACTATCTACGGATATGGATATAGATTATTATGAAGAAATTAAAGATTACTGGACAATTAGTTGTAGTATTCTCTATTATTGTAATTAGCTCTCTTTTAATATTTACATTACTTTCATTTAATCGTATTCAAGCTTCTAGTAAGAATTTAACTCAAAGTACACTTTATTCTTATGTTGAATTGACTGAAATTGATTGGAAAAACGGTGATAAGATTAAGAATAACCTACCTAAGAGTACTGCATATATATCTGGCGAATTTAAAACTATATCAGAAGATGATGAAGAACATCCTGAAAAGCGTCGTTTAGAATTTATTAATTTAGATATATCTACAAATTTATATGATTTATTTGATGTAGAAGTTCCTTATGAAGCTATTTTAAGAGAAGTTAGATTCACACCAGGTATTCAAGGTACAACTGAAAAAAAGGTTGATAATAAAGAATATTATATGTCTTATGGTGTATCTGAAGAAATAGATGGTATATGCTACTTTGTTGTGTTTATAACAGATCAAGCAACATCATATTCAAAAGCGACAAATTTATCTCTTCAAATTATTTTAGTATTCGCTATTACTATGGGATTAGCTATAGTTGTACTAATTACATGGAGCCATTATTTAGTTAATAGAATCAAAAGATTACAACGTCATATTTCTTCATTAAAAGATACTAATTATGAAGAAGCTTATGTAGATAAGGGTGCTGATGAGGTTACAGAACTTGCTAATTCTATAGAAACAATGCGTCTTGAAATTTTACAAAATGATAAGACTAAGCAAGAAATGTTACAAAATATAAGCCATGACTTTAAAACTCCTATCGGTGTAATTAAAAGCTATGCTGAAGCTATGCAGGATGGTCATATGCTTGATAAAGGACCTGATGTCATTATTAAGCAATCAGAGATTTTATATAATAAGACTCAACAATTAATTATTTATAATAAACTTGAATATTTAACACATGATAAAGAATTTGAAAGTGTTAATATGCGTAGACTTATTGAATCAGTAGAAAATAATTTTAAAGCTATAAATCCTACTATTAAATGGGAAAATTCTTTAGAAGATATATATTTCCAAGGCTATGCTGATAATTATAGAATTGTAATTGAAAATATATTAGAAAATTCATTACGCTACGCTAAATCTCTTATTAGGATTACATTAAGAGAAGATAAAATCGAAATATATAATGAGGGTGAAGCTCTTGATGAGAAATTTATCAAAGATGGATTTAAAGCGTATGAAAAAGGTTCTAAAGGTAAATTTGGACTTGGTATGTCAATTGTTGTAAAGACACTTTCCTTCTTTGGATATAAGCTAAATGCTAGAAATGAAGATGTTGGTGTTACATTTACTATTAGTAAATAGTGATAGTTGACTTTAATAAGTAATTATTCTAAAATATATACAAATCGATGATAAGACCGAATTAATAAAGTATCTTTTAGAGAGTCTGTGGATGGTGTAAACAGATAGAGCTTATTAAGGAGAACAGCTTTGAGGAGATGGAAGAAATTAGTAGAACCATCCGTATGCCTGCGTTAAAGGTTTGAGTGCTAGATTTATATCTAGAACTAAGGTGGTACCGCGTATTATAGACGCCCTTAGATGAGGGGCGTCTTTTTTTATTTTAAGGAAGGACAATAATATTATGAAAAGAACTAAATTAAGAGAATTATTTGCTCAATATGAATCTTTAGCTGATCAAGAAATTACTATTTGTGCTTGGGTAAAAACTAACCGTGCACAAGCTAAGTTTGGTTTCTTAACTGTATCTGATGGTACATGCTTAACTCCACTTCAAGTAGTATATGATGAGGCATTATCTAACTTTGAAGATATTTCAAAGATTCGTGTTGGTGCATCTGTTATGGTTAACGGTAAGGTTGTGTTAACTCCAGAAATGAAACAACCATTTGAAGTACACGCTACTTCAGTAACTATGTTAGGTGATAGCCCTGAAAATTATCCAATCCAACCTAAGAGACACACTCGTGAATTCTTACGTTCTGTTGCTCACTTACGTCCAAGAACTAACTTATTCCAAGCTGTATTTAGAGTTAGATCTGTTGCTGCTATGGCTATTCATTCATATTTCCAAAGCAGAGGATATTTATATGTACATACTCCATTAATTACATCAGCTGACTGCGAAGGTAGTGACCAAATGTTTAAGATTACTGCACTTGATGTTGTAAATCCTCCTCTAAACAAAGATGGTTCAATTGATTTCTCTGATGATTTATTTGGACACAAAGCATATATCACTGGTTCAGGTCAATTACAAGGTGAAACATTTGCTATGGCATTTAGCGATATTTATACATTTGGACCTACATTTAGAACAGAAAATTCAAACAACAAGACTCATGCAAATGAATTCTGGATGATTGAACCAGAAATGGCTTTCTGCGATTTAAATGGTTTAATGGATATCGAAGAAGAAATGCTTAAGTATGTCATTAAGTATGTATTAGATAATGCTAGTGATGAAATTGCATTCTGTGATCAATTTGTAGAAAAGGGTCTAAAGGCTCGTCTTGAAAACCTAGTAAATTCTAAATTCACTCGTATTAAGCATCATGATGTTGTAGATTTATTATTAAATGCTGGTGTTAAATGGGAATTCCAACCTTCTTATGAAGATGATATTCAACATGAACATGAAGTATGGCTAACTAGTCACTTCAATGGTCCTGTATTTGTAACAGACTGGCCAAAGGATATTAAGGCATGGTATATGAAGGTTAACCCAGATAACGCTACTTGTGCAGCTGTAGATTTACTTGTTCCAGGTTCTGGTGAACTTATGGGTGGTAGTCAACGTGAAGAAAATATGGAAGCTTTAGAAGCTCGTATGAAGGAAATGAATATCAACAAAGATAAGATTGATTGGTATTTAGATACTCGTAGATATGGTGGTTGCGTACACTCAGGATTTGGTATGGGATTTGAAAGACTTGTTATGTATTTAACAGGTGTAGATAATATCCGTGATGTTATTCCATTCCCACGTACACCAGGTCAATGTGAATACTAATTTTTAAATAAATTTTATGAAGCATTTTCTCGGAAATGCTTCTTTTTTTAAAAATTTTGCAAATAAAACTAAAAAATTAAAAAAATATCGTTAAAATCTAGATTATTTTTTTGCTTAAAAAAGAATGTAAGCGTTATTGTATTAAAATTTTTCTTATGATAAAATAGATATACAAGGGGAAAAATACATTTTTTTATTATGGAGGATGTTTATGAAAATTACACTTGAACATTTAACCAAAGTATTTGAAAACAAGAAAGCTGGCAGACGTGTTGTAGCTGTTAACGACTTGAATGTTGTAATTCCATCAGGAAAGCTTATTGGTTTACTTGGACCTTCTGGTTGTGGTAAATCAACAACATTATTTATGTTATCAGGTCTAGATACACCAACTAGCGGTAAAATATTATTTGGTGAAGACGATGTAACTGACCTTGCACCGGAAAAACGTGGTATTGGTTTAGTATTCCAGAACTATGCTTTATACCCTCATATGACAGTAGAGCAAAACATTATGTTCCCTCTACTAAATATGCGTGTTAAGAAGGAAGAAGCAAGAACAAGAGCTGCAGAGGCAGCTAAGATGGTTCAAATTGAAGACTTATTATTACGTAAGCCAAGTGAACTATCAGGTGGTCAACAACAACGTGTTGCTATTGCACGTGCACTTGTTAAGTTCCCATCAGTATTATTACTAGATGAACCACTTTCAAACCTAGACGCTAGATTACGTCTTCAAACTCGTGAAGAAATCAGACGTATTCAAAAGGAAACAGGTATCACAACTGTATTCGTTACACATGACCAAGAAGAAGCAATGTCTATTTGCGACTCTATGTTAGTAATGAAGCTTGGTGTATTACAACAAGCTGGTGTTCCACAAAACATTTATGATGATCCTGCTAACTTATTCGTAGCTAACTTCTTAGGTACACCTCCAATCAATATTTTCTTAGGAGAAATTAAGAATCATAAGGTTTACATTGGTGATGAAGCAATTCAAGATACTACTCTTGATGACCAAGAAGTTTATGTAGGTATTAGACCTGAAGGATTCATCGTTGATGAAAAGGGTCCTTTAACTCTATTAATGGATCACATTGACGTAATGGGTCGTGACAAGTCTATCGTATCAGAACACCCAGCATCAACTAAGCCAAGCGTTCGCTCAATTATTGATGCAGATGTAGCTGTTCCTGCTACAAAGACTGTTAAGTTCAGCTTAAAGGCTAATAAGGTATTCTTATTCAACCGTGAAACTGAAGTTAGACTTAGAGAAGTGAAAGTTGAAGGTTCTAAAGCAAACACAGAAGTTGAGGTGGCATAATGGAGCAAACTCAAGAAAACTTCATGGAAGAAACTCCTGAACAAAAGAGAATACGTTTTTGGAGAAGACTTGAAAACCAAGGTAAAGGATGGTTATATATTTTACCAGTTCTATTACTAATGGCAGTTTTCACATTCTATCCATTAGTTCGTAGTTTCATTGGTGCATTCCAACAAGCACTTGATGGTACAACTAACACATTTGAAGGCTACGGTTTAGAAAACTTTAAATATGTATTAACATATGGTAAGTTCAGATATTGCTTAGTAAATACATTACTATTCGCATTTATCTCAGTACCTATTTCTACATTACTGGCATTATTTATTGCAGTAGGTTTAAATGCTATTAAACCTTTAAGAGAAGCTTTCCAAACTTTATTCTTCTTACCATATTTAACTAACTCAATCGCAGTAGGTGCTGTATTTGCGGCAATGTTCTCTGTTATTGGAACTGAACCAAATGTTCAATCATATGGTTTAATTAACAATTTATTTGGTACTAAGGTTGACTGGTTAAATATTTATGTTGTGGAACCAGAAAGCTATGCTAATGACTGGGCTGCTTGGTGGCATGCTGTTACTGACTCAAGCATTTGGCCTGCTCGTTGGGTTGTATTAATTTATGAAATTTGGGCTGGTTTACCATTTAAAATCTTAATTTTATTTGGTGCACTACAAAACGTTAATAAACAATATTATGACGCTGCAAAGATTGACGGTGCTACAAAGTGGACTACACTTTGGAAAGTTACAGTACCTCTAATCTCACCAATGTTATCTTACTTAATTGTTACTGGTTTCATTGGTGGATTTAAAGCTTATACTGCATTAGTTGGTATTTTCGGTAAAGACAAGGTATCAAAATCATACATTAACACTGTAGTAGGTTTCATTTATGACCAAATCGGTGTATCACGTGTAGGTGTTGCTAGTGCTGCTGCGTTAGTATTATTCGCTATTATTTTATTATTTACTCTTATTAACTTACATATGAGTAAGAAGAGAGTACACTACTAGGAGGTAAAAAAATGGAACAAACTATTGAAAAACAAGAAGTTTCACAAGAACCTCAAGGAGTAGAAAAGACACAAAAGAGTAAAGTACAAAAGCAAGAAGAACGTGATAAAGTTATTAGAATTATTTCTAAGACTATTATTTACATTCTACTTACTATTGGTTCTTTAACATGTATTTTCCCATTCTATTGGATGATTATGTCATCATTTAAGACTATTCATGAATATGAAAGTTTCGTACCTACATATTTCCCTCATGAATGGACAGGAGAAGCATATAAGA
>JAEELC010000108.1 GCA_016288675.1 Acholeplasmatales bacterium
AGTGCAATTATTACTTATTCAATGATTGAAGACGATGTAAAAACAATCGAAGATTCAATCAACGATGCAGTGCTTGAAATGAAAGAAAAGAAACAAGAAATCTAGGAGGATATAAATGAAAAAGAAATTTAAAAAATTTTTAAATAACTTTTTTACAGTTCTTAAAAGACCTGAAATGTTAGTCTTACCTGGACAACTTGCTTTCTTTTTCATTTTATCTGTTGTTCCAATGCTAACAATTATTAGCTATGGTGTTATATCATTTCACTTATCATTAGATGTTGTAACAACATTCCTATCAAGAAGTTTTGGTAGTGAAATAACAAATCTTTTAGTACCACAAGTAACAAACGTTCACTTTTCATGGGGATTTGTATTTGTTATTTTATTCACTTTCTTCATTGCATCAAATGGTGCATCATCGATAATTATAACTTCAAATACCATTTATGGAATAGAAGATAAAGGATTTATAGCAAGAAAAATAAAATCATTAATAATGACATTATTTCTTGTAATATTATTCTTATTTATCTTATTAGTACCATTATTTGGTACATCAATAATTAAAATTGCTGAAAGTATTAGTTCGAGTTCAAAAGATAGTGTAGCAAGTATTATTAAAATATTAAATGGTCCAATATCCTGGTTTATAATATTTTTCTTTATTAAAGTATTATATACTATGGCTCCAGATAAAAAAATTCCATCAAATAGAACCACATATGGAGCATTATTTACATCAATAGGTTGGATTATATCTACAGCAGTATATTCATTTTATATTAATAATTATGCAAATTATTCACTATTCTACGGTAGTTTAACAAATATTATAATACTAATGCTTTGGACATACTTACTTGCATTTATCTTTACTATAGGTTTAGCATTAAATTATAGAAAAGATGAACTAGGAGAAACATTTGAATTAAAATTATCAAAAAAAGAGAATAAATAAAATTATATTTAATATAATATTAATGTAAATAAATAATTTATTTACAATGTATAAACCTTAATACCTAAAGGTATTAAAAGAAGAGTCATAAATTATATGACTCTTTTTTTATATTTTTTCAACTTCGTTATATACAGTTCCTTTAGTATCCACAATTGCTTTAGTAATCTTAAGTGTATTTTTTAAAGATTCATCTTTATTTACTGCTTCTTTTTCTTCTATTTCTTCAATTATCTCCATTCCTTTAACAACTTTACCAAATGCAGCATAATTACCATCAAGACTTGTATTTGTACCTAACATAATGAAAAATTGTGAACCTGCACTATTAGGTAAAGAAGACCTAGCCATTGATACAATACCTTTAGTATGTTTTAAATCATTTTTAAAATTATTAGCACTAAACTCACCTTGAATATGATATCCTGGACCACCAGTACCAGTACCAGTTGGATCTCCACCTTGAAGTACAAATCCTTTAGCTAACCTATGAAAAGTATTATTATCATAAAAACCACTCTTAGTTAATGAAATAAAATTATTCACAGTATTAGGAGCAATATCAGGATATAACTCAATTATAATAGCACCATAGTTTTCTATTTTCATAGCAACCAATGGATTTTCTGTATCATAATCAATTGAAGCTTCGTTACCATCAATTTTAAAATTAATACCTAAATCATTATCTTTAATTTTACAACCTGTTAATAAAGATAAACTTATTAACATAATAAATATACTAAATAGCTTTTTCATTTATAAATCACCTAAAAAATTATAACATAATTATTGTATTTTTTTAAATAATTTATTAAAATAAATACATTAAAGAAGAGGTGTTATTATGAATCAAAGAAATAATTATTTAAATTGGGATGAAACATATATGCTTATTGCAAAAACAATTGCTGGTAGAAGTAAAGATCCATCTAGTCAAGTAGGAGCAGTAATAGTAAGCGAAGATAATAGGGTACTTTCACTAGGCTATAATGGAGCACCAAACGGCTTTGATGATAATGAATTTCCATGGGCTAGAGAAGGAGAAGAATTAGAGACTAAATATCCATATGTATGTCATGGTGAGCTTAATGCTATATCAAATTATAGAGGTGATAAAAAAAGCCTAGTAGGAGCAAAAATCTATGTAACCTTATTTCCTTGTAATGAATGTACTAAGTTAATTATTCAAAATGGAATTAAAGAAGTTATATATGCATGTGATAAATACGCAAATACAAATGGAGTAAAAGCATCAAAAAGAATGCTTGATAAATGCAATGTTACTTATAGATATTTTGATTTAGACTATGATGTAGAAATAAAAGCACATGATACTATTAAAAAAGTTGATAATCCAAAAATAAGAGCAAGAGTAAAGGAAAATTAAAATGTTTGAAAAAGAAGATTACTTAAACTGGGATGACACATTTATGGCTACTGCAAAGCTAATGGCACTAAGAAGTAAGGATCCGGTAACCCAAGTAGGAGCAGTCTTAGTTGATAAGAATAATAAAATTCTATCTTTAGGCTATAATGGAGCGCCTAATGGCTTTAATGATAAAATTTTTCCATGGGGAAAATCTGGAGATGTCTTAAATACAAAATTTCCATTTGTGTGTCATGCTGAATTAAATGCTATAACAAATTACAATGGAGATAGACAAAAACTAGAAGAATCAACTCTATATGTAACCTTATTTCCTTGCAATGAATGTGCTAAAATAATAATTCAAAGTGGAATAAAAAATGTAGTTTATTCATACATCAAACATGAAGAAAGACCACTAGTAGAAGCAGCAAAAATTTTATTTAATACTTGTGGTGTTAAATGTAGACAATACAACCTAGAAAATGACATCTTAATACCTAGCGAAGGACCAGCAAAAATTCAATACTCTAATCAAAGAAAGAGACTAAAAAAGTAAAAGAATAAATACTTAAATAACTTTATTTTTTTTATCTATTAGGATATAATATTTCTAAGAGAAGGAGACATAATATGGACTTAATGGTTAATGGACATAATGCCTGTGTAATATTATTAGTCACATTTTTAACATCACTTGTATTAACACCTCTTGTTAAAATAATAGCAATACATGTTAACGCATTAGATTATCCAAACAAAAGAAAAATTCATTCAATGCCAACACCAAGACTTGGAGGCTTAGCAATATTCTTTTCATTTATGCTTGGTTATATGTTATATGCTAGAACATCAACTATGATGTTATCAGTTCTTATGGGAAGTTTCTTAATTATTCTATGTGGAATAATTGATGATATTAATCCGGTAAAAGCTAAATACAAATTTATAGTACAAATAGTATCTGCAGCTACTGTAGTTATATATGGTAATATAATTTTAAATGAAATAACTATATTTGGACTTAATTTATATTTTACTCATCCATGGGCAGAAATAGTAACTATTTTATTTATTGTTGGAGTAACAAACATTATCAATTTGATTGATGGATTAGATGGTTTGGCATCTGGTATATCAGCAATATATTTTATTACAATAGCTATTATAGCATTTGTATTAAACCAAATGGGTGGCTTAGATATTATACTTTCTCTAATTATGGCTGGAGCAACACTTGGATTTTTAGCACATAACTTTCCACCAGCTACAATATTTTTAGGTGACACAGGATCATACTTTTTAGGATTTATAATTAGTGTAATTGCACTTCTAGGATTTAAAGCAACAACACTTACTTCACTAATTATTCCAATTGCTATTCTTGCAATACCAATATTTGATACTGCATCAGCAATTATCAGAAGATTATTAAAACATAAAAATCCATTTACTAATCCTGATAGACAACATCTTCATCATCAATTATTGAAGATGACATCATCACCTAGAAAAACAATACTTATTATTTATTTAATAACAATATTATTTAGTGTTGTATCAATATTATTTGCACTTCATGAAAAAACACAAGCAATGGCTATTTACCTAGTATTAATGGTATTAGTTATCATAATAGTAGTTAAAACAGATATAATATTTACACACAAAAAGAAAAAATAGCCTGAAGTAGGGGGATTGAAATGATAAATTTTAGTGATTATCCAATAATACCAATGCATAAATTTATAGTAAATTATTTGCTAGATATGGAAATTCCAGTGAATGTTGATAAAATAACTCACAAGGAATTAAAAATACTAAAGCCACATGGATTAAAAGAAATACCAATGTACTATGTTGCTAAAGATGACTTAAGCAGTGGTAAAGTTTTACTAGTTAAATCATATGGTCAAAAAGAAATTGG
>JAEELC010000109.1 GCA_016288675.1 Acholeplasmatales bacterium
ATGAACCACCAGGAGCACGTATGAGAGTTGCTTTAACTGGTTTAACAATGGCTGAGCATTTTAGAGATGAGGAGCATCAGGATGTATTATTATTCATCGATAATATCTTCCGTTTCACTCAAGCAGGTTCTGAAGTTTCAGCTTTACTTGGTCGTGTACCAAGTGCTGTAGGTTATCAACCTACACTTGCTACAGAAATGGGTAAGTTACAAGAGCGTATTACATCAACTCGTGATGGATCAATTACATCAATTTAAGCTGTATATGTACCAGCAGATGACTATACAGACCCAGCTCCTGCAACTACATTCGCCCATCTAGATGCTACTACAAACCTTTCTCGTAAGTTAACAGAAGAAGGTATTTACCCAGCTGTTGACCCACTAGCTTCTACATCTCGTGCTTTAGCACCAGAAGTAGTAGGTAATGAACACTATGAAGTTGCTCGTCGTGTTCAACAATTAATTCAAAGATACAATGAATTGCTAGACATTATTGCTATTCTTGGTATGGACGAATTAGGTGAAGAAGATAAGCTTGTTGTTAAGCGTGCTAGACGTGCAAAATTATTCTTATCTCAAAACATGTTCATTGGTGCATCATTCACAGGTATTCCTGGTGCATTCGTACCAGTAAAAGAAACTATTCGTGGATTTAAAGAAATCTTGGAAGGAAAGTGCGACGATATGCCAGAAGAAGCATTCCGCTTAGTTGGTACTATTGATGATGCACGTGAGAAAGCCAAGAAGATTCTTGAAAGTGCTAAGTAATGGATATTGTAGTTTCAACACACCAAGGACAATTGTTAAATGATAAAGTAGATTATATTGTTTGCAAGAATGAAAATGGCGAATTTGCTATTATGGAAAATCACATTCCAACTGTATCTGTAATTGGAAGTGGCTATTTGAAATTAGTTCTTGGTAAACAAAATCTATTTGTTGCCGTTTCTAATGGTATTCTTGAATTTAAAGAGAATAAATTGACTGTAATTGCACAAGATGCATTTATCGGTCGCGATAAAGATAACGTCAAGGCTAATCTTGATAAGATTATTAAACAAAGACTTGAGGCTAACCGTGCTTCTTCTGTAGATTTTACAGAAAAAGAAAGAGACTTAATCGATAGCATTAAGAAAAGCGGTGCCGGTAAGTTATAAAAAAATGGAGCTGTAAAAAAATAGATTTTTAATAAGAATCTATATTTTACAGTTCTTTTATTTTTAGATGAATGTGGAAAAATACCAAATTATAGTAAAAATAGGCAAACTAAAAAAACTTTGCCTATTTTTTTCTTTTTTTCTTAGCAAACAAAACTATTTCTATTTAATTTATTGTGAAATTTCATAAGATTATAACCGATAGAAACCATAAATATTTCTAGAGTTACGGCTTTTAGACCTTTTCTTACTATTCTTTTATAATTTCTATCTTCTTTAATAATGCCAAAAGTTCCTTCAGATTGAATTGATCTATTCATTCTAAGCAAAGCTCCATGAATTGATTCAAGGTTTTCAATAACTTCTTTATGATATTCAGTTAATTCTTTATTGACATTTATAATTCTATTCTTACTAGATTTTGTACATTTATTTCTAAAAGGACAATCTGTACAATCTTCGCAAATATATTTTTCTTCCATTCTCCCATATCTATTTCCTTTAACAGGTGAAGTCTTTAAGAATATGAATTTTTTATTATTTGGGCAAATAATATTACCATCACTATCTTTTTTAAAATTAACTGATCTAAATGGGTCGTTGTGAAATTTCATATCTGAAGTTTCCTTAGCATAAGAGCCAAATTTCATATATAGTCCCATATTATGTTCTTTACAAAATATGTAATTATTCAATGAACCATAACCTGCATCAGCTACTGGATATTTTGGAAAAGTTTTATAAGAATCATAATATTTAAGCATTAGAGGTATAAAACAATCCATATCACAAGCATACTGATTAACATCAGCAACAGCAATATATTCGTCACATATGCCAAATTGTAGATTATATGCAGGTAGTAATTGGTCATTTCCCATATAATCAGTTTTAATTCTCATAAATGTAGCATCAGGATCAGTTTTAGAAAAGCTATTACGTTTTTCACCACAAGTTTCAATTTTATAAGCATATTCTTTAAGCTTTTCAAAATGTGAAATTAACAAATCATAATAACGTTGAATTAAACTTTTTTTATGTCCTTTTCCAGATACAAAAGTAGATTTATCAACTTTAAATCTTTTTTCATAATCAGATATAATTAATTCTAAATATTCAATACTATATTCATCTCTTAAAGAATATCTATAGCATTCAAAACTTAATAAATCTTCATTTATTGACAATAATAAAGTATTTATTTTTTTATATAATCTAATTCTACTAGTCAAACAAGCGTTTTTCCAAACCCAAGAATATTTATTAGCATTAGCTTCCATCTTAGTACCATCGATATAAATATGTTCAAGATCAACATTATCTTTAGTAAATATGTATGAATTAATTTCTTTAAAGATATTTTCAATTTTATCTTTTAAATAATGATTCATAAAATTACAAATAGTCATGTGAGATGGAAATGAATTTTCGTTTCTAAGAAGCCAACGAAATCTAATATCATTAACACATAACTTTTCAAGTTTTCTAGTAGAGATATTTCCGTTAATCATATATCCAAATAAGACAACCTTTAACATAGTGACTAAATTAAAACCGATACGACCTCTAGTTTCGTATGTATCAGATTTTAGGTATTTTTCTACATTACAACCTCTTAATACCTCGTCAAAAGTATAAATTGGATCATCAAAACTAATAATAGTTTCTAAATCTAGTGGTAATCTTAATTGAATTGAGTTATAATAATCATTGTCGGAATGAGTATTATTTAAGTAAGTATTCAATACATTTTCCATACTTAAATTATACCAAAAAAAGAGGTTCTATCCCAGAGTAATATCAGGATAAAACCTCTTTTATTTTGTGCTGTTTATTTCTTTACAGCCCCTTTTTTTCTTTCATAAACGGTGTTGATTTGTAGATTTATTATCTATGATATGATATACCTTTCATAAAGGACTGATTATATGAACGAATATGAAATAATTGATTATTAAATAAAATTATGATAGAATTCTATTGAATTAATAAGTCATCGGAGGACAGTACGCCTTAGCGTAGGGGAGACATTTTAGTCGGCCGCCTGTTAGAGAAGATGTCGAGTGAGCTCGAAACATATGGGTTTAAACCAGTGTTTCGGCTTTTTTATTTAGGAGGAATAATATGAAATTGATTAAATTAAATGAAAACGATTATTTAGAATTTAAAAGACTTATGCAAGAAGCTTTTCAATTTGGATTTGAATCATATACAAAGAAAAAAGAAGAAATTGTGTTGCCTGAAAGAGATATTGATGAATGCTTATATAACGAAAATGGATATGCATATAAAATGATTGATGAAAATGATGCTATAGTTGGAGGCGCAATTGTTAATATAGATAAAGTTAATCAAATTAATCATTTGGATTTTTTATTTGTAAAGGTTGGAGTACAATCTAAAGGAA
>JAEELC010000110.1 GCA_016288675.1 Acholeplasmatales bacterium
ATTGCATTCTTACTTGAAGAAACTAAGGGTGTATTACCTCTATGGCTAGCTCCTGTACAAACTAAGATTATTCCAGTTAACTTAAATTTACACACTGAATACTGCAATAGCTTAGTAAATAAATTAATCCGTGCTGGTATTCGTTTTGAAACAGATTATCGTGATGAAAAGATGGGTAAGAAGATTCGTGAAGCTCAAATGGCTAAGATTCCTTATCAATTAGTTATTGGTGATGCAGAAGTTGCTAATAACCAAGTTACTTACCGTGAATATGGTAAGCAAGAACAAACAACTGTTACTGTAGAAGAATTTATTTCTATGGTTCAATCAAAAGTAAGCGAACACAAGTAATTTTTTAAAAAGACGAAAGGGGATTTATTATGAATTCTAAATATACAAAAATTGCAGAAGAATTTTTATCTGATATTAATGAAACTGCAGTTTTATATAAACACAATAAATCTGGTGCTCGTGTCATAACTATCAAATCAAAAGACCCTAACAAGGTCTTTTGTATTGGTTTTAAGACAGCTCCAATTAATTCAACAGGTTTAACTCATATATTAGAGCATTCAGTATTATGCGGTTCTGATAAATATACAGTTAAGGATCCATTTGTTGAATTATTAAAATCGAGTTTAAATACATTCTTAAACGCCTTTACAGCTCCTGATAAGACTATGTATCCAATAGCTAGTTTAAATCTAAAGGATTTTAAGAATCTTATGGATATTTATCTTGATGCAGTATTCCATCCTGCTATTTATAAGCATGAAGAAATCTTCATGCAAGAAGGATGGCATTATGAAATCGAAAATAAGGAAGATCCTATTAAGATTAATGGTGTTGTTTATAATGAAATGAAAGGTGCATTCTCAAATAGTGATGATGTACTATTTAGAGAAATAATGCATTCATTATATCCTGATACTTGTTATGGATTTGAATCAGGTGGAGATCCTAAATATATTCCTGATTTAACTTATGAACAATTTTTAAATTTCCACAAGACATTCTATTCTCCATCTAACTCATATATTTTTATGTATGGTGATTTAGATATGGAAGAACGTTTAGAATACTTAGATAATGAATATTTATCTAAATATGATTATATTGAATCTCCATCAAAGATACTTTTACAACAAAAATTTGAAAATCCTATTTCTATATCTCGTGAATACCCAGTTACAGAAGAAGCTGATTTAGTTGATAAGTATTTAGTAAGCTATAATGTATCAATAGGTACAAGCCTAGATATTAAAAAGGTTTATGCTTCACAAATATTAACTAATTTATTGTTTGAATCAGAAGGTTCTCCTGTAAAGACACGTTTACTTGAAGAAGGTATTTGTGAAACTGTTGAATGTATTTTTGAACCAGATATTTATCAACCATTTATCTCTATTATCGGTAAAGGTTGTAAGAAAGAAAATATTGATAGATTCAAAAATGGTATTGATTCTGCGTTAAAAGATGTTATAAAGAATGGTATTCCTGCTGAGGAAATTGAATCTACGTTAAATTATCTAGAGTTTACTACACGTGATGCAAACTTTGGTACAACACCTAAGGGACTTGTTTATGGTATGAATACATTTACAAGCTTCTTATATGATGATACAAAGCCTTTTGAATATTTAAAGAGCTTAAAATATTTTGATGAATTACGTCAAAATATTAATACTTCTTATTTTGTAGATATTGTTAAAAATGATATCTTAAATAATAATCATAAGTCATTTGTAACGTTAGTTCCAAGCCTTGATTGTTTAAAGAAGGAACAAGAAGCATTAGAAGAAAAATTAGCTTTATATAAGAAGAGCTTAACTGAAGAAGAAATTGATAAGCTTATTTTAAAGAATAAGGCTTTAAGAGAATATCAACAAGCTCCTGAATCAGCTGAAGCTTTAGCTACTATGCCTAAACTTTCAATTAGTGATGTTTCAGAAAATCCTCAAAAGTATAATCTTGAAGTTATTGATGATAAGCATTTGTTTAGTGAATATTTCACAAATGAAATTATTTATAAGAAATATTTATTTAAGCTAGAGCATTTCTCAAATTCTGAGCTTCAATATATCAAATTATTCGGTAAAGCTTTAGCTTTATTTGATACTGAAAATCATACTTATAGAGAACTTGATACGTTAACTAAGAAATATACTGGTGGTATTACAACTACTTTAAATATTGTTTCTAAGGATGACTATTATCAAGGTTATTTCAATGTTTCATTTAGCTATTTAAGAAATAACGCTTCTAATGCAAATGAACTTGTAAATGATATTTTATTTAATTCAAAATTTGAATCTTTAACACGCTTCAAAGAATTATTATCGAAATTTAAAGATGAAATCCAAGGTGGTATTATCGGTAGTGGACATACATATGCTGCTCGTAGATTAAATTCTTACACAGTAGAAAGCGATTATTATTCTGAAAATATTTCTGGTATTAGATTCTTTGATTTTATTAAAGATTTATTAGCTAATTTTGATACAGAAGGTAAAAAAGCTTTAGATATTTTAAAAGGACTTGCTAAAAAAGTATTTACTTTATCAAGTTATTTAACACATACAACTTCAACTCGTGAAGATTTAGAGTTTGATAAAGAATATACAATAAAGTTTGAAAGCTTATTAGAAAAGGATTATAAGTCTGATAATAAGTTCGTATTTAAGAAAGAAATATTAAACGAAGGATTTATGGCACCAATTGATGTTAACTTTGTAGCTGCAGGTGGAGCATCATATGGTAATTATAACGGTAGTATTAAAGTAATGAATAATTACTTATCTATGGCTTACTTATGGCAAGTGGTTCGTGTAAAGGGTGG
>JAEELC010000111.1 GCA_016288675.1 Acholeplasmatales bacterium
AATCTTTAAGGAAGACTTTATTTCTAAGCTACGTAATAATATTATGACTGCTGAAAGTGAAATCTCAAAGATTAATGAAACATTATCTAATATTCCATTTGGTAATGATAGATATGAATTCATCTTCCCTAAGTCAAAGGAATATGGTGGATTCTATGATATGTTTAAGAGCGAAGATGTTTCTGATGGTAATTCAATCTTTACAACTGATTTTGAAAAGACATATAATCAACAACTTGATGAATTATTCACTTAAATTGCCAGTGATTAATTAGATGATAATACAACATTTAATACATTTACTGATTATCGTACTTATATGGATTACGATATTAAGATTACAAACCAATTTGGTGAATCTATGCTATACTCAAAAGTATTTAGAGAAAAATCCGGTGGTGAAACACAGGTACCTTTCTATGTAGCAATTATTGCTTCATTTGTACGTATTTATACTCAAAATAACAAGTCTGCTATTGGTCTTGTTATGTTAGATGAAGTATTTGACAAGATGGATACTGCTCGTATGCGTTCTATGTTGAATTTCATGACTAGTATGCCTCTACAATTTATTCTTGCTTGTCCTCCACAAAGAATGAATATTCTTCAAGACTTTATGGACACAACTTTAGTTGTATTTAGAAAAGGTACTAAATCTCAAGTTATTCCTGTTTCTAAAAAGGAAGATGTTGAAGAAGCACGTGCTCAAGCAAGTGTAGCTAGTGAACAAGGAGAATTCTAATGGGATTATTTCATAAAGAAGAAGAACAAGATAATTATGTAAAAGCTAGTGAACGTATGGTTATGGAACAATTAAATGATGATGATAACCGTGCAACTGTACTAGTTGATAAATTAAAAAATGGTAACCCTCTAGTATTAAATTTTAAGAAACTTGATATTATGGCAGCAAATAAGCTTCTTGCGTTTTTCGCAGGAGCTACTTATGCCATTGGTGGTAATACTGTTAAAGTAAATGAAACTACTTATTTATTTGCACGCCAAGAAGATTTTAATGATGGTTCATTAAATGAATTCTTAGCAACATTATAAATATAAAGGTATTGTTTTATTTATAAAAAAAGTTTATAATAACAAACGTATTTATAAAATCTTTGAAACAGACGTAGTAAATTATATAAATTTTAAAGCGACTAACGTATGGTGTGAGGTTAGAAAATTTGATTTACTTGTATCACTGTGGAGATGATTATGTGATAAGCATAATCCGTATCAGGCGTTAACGATAATGAGTGTAGGTAATAATTATTATCTAAACAAAGGTGGTAACACGTTTATTCAAGCGTCCTTTATTAGGGCGCTTTTTTTATTTATTAGGAGGATATTATGAGCGAATTTAAAGATACAGTTAATTTAGGTCATACTGATTTTGAAATGCGTGGTAACTTAAATAATAAGGAACCAAAGATTCAAGAAGAATGGGCTAAAAAAGACGTTTATAAGAAGCGTTTAGAAAAGAATGAAAAGTGTGAACAATACACTATTCATGATGGTCCACCATATGCAAATGGTGCTATTCATTTAGGTCATGCATTAAATAAGATTTTAAAGGACATTATTGTTCGTTATAAGAATATGAATGGTTTCTATTCTTTATATATTCCAGGTTGGGATACTCATGGTTTACCAATTGAAAATGCTATTCAAAAGCAAGGTGTTAACCGTAAGGAAATGGATACTGCTTCATTCCGTGATTTATGTGATAAGTATGCTCATGAACAAGTTGCTAAGCAAATGGAAGGTTTCAAGCGTCTTGGTGTAGGTGCTGATTGGGAACATCCATATATTTCTTTACAACATGAATTTGAACGTGATCAAGTTAGAGTTTTTGGTAAAATGGTAGAAAAAGGTTTAATTTATAAAGGATTAAAGCCTGTATACTGGTCTCCAAGTTCAGAATCAGCTTTAGCTGAAGCTGAAATTGAATATAAAGACATCACTTCAAAAGCTATTTTCTTTACATTTGATTTAGTTGATGGTAAAGACGCTTTAGCTAATGCTAAATTAATGGTTTGGACAACTACTCCATGGACATTACCATGTAATGTAGCTGTTGCAGCTAACCAAGAATTTGAATATGTTGTATTTGATTCAAATAAGGGTAGACTTGTTTGTGCTAAGAGCTTACTTGAAAAATTATCTGAAAAGTTAGGCCTAGAAAATGTTGTTGAAGTAGCTACTGTTACTGGTGCTGAACTTGAAAATTTACATGTTAAGCATCCTTTATATGATAGAGAAAGCTTAGTTATCAACGCTGATTATGTAACTGATACTGATGGTACAGGTTTCGTACACATCGCTCCAGGTTATGGTGAAGATGACTATGTTGCTGCTAAAAAATACAACTTACCTATTTTAGTATATGTAGATGATCATGGTGTTCAAGGTAAAGAAGCTGGTAAGTATGCTGGATTATTCTATGAAAAATCAGAAGATGTTATCATTGAAGATATGAAGGAAAATGGTTCATTATTATTACTAGATCCTATTACTCACTCATATCCACATGACTGGAGAACTAAGAAGCCAGTTATTTTCCGTGCTACTGCTCAATGGTTCGCTTCAATTGACCCTATTAAGAATGAAATTATGAATGCTATTCATAATGAAGTTAAGTGGGACCCAGTTTGGGGTGAAGTTCGTCTTGGTAATATGATTCAAGATAGACATGATGGGTGTATTTCTCGTCAAAGAGCTTGGGGTGTTCCTCTTCCTGTATTCTACTGTGAAGATGGTGAACCAGTTCTTGATCCAGAAGTTATTGAACATGTTGCTAAGATTTTTGAAGAATTTGGTTCAACTGAATGGTATAGAAGAGATGCTAAAGATCTTTTACCAGAAGGTTATACTAATTCACATTCTCCAAATGGTAAATTCCGTAAGGAAACTGACATTATGGACGTATGGTTTGACTCAGGTTCAAGTTATATGACTTTATTCAGAAGAGGATTAAAATTCCCTGCTGATTTATATCTAGAAGGTAGTGACCAATATAGAGGTTGGTTTAACTCTTCAATCATTACTAGCGTTGCCACATTTGGACACGCTCCATACAAGAAAGTATTATCACATGGTTTCACTCTTGACGGTAAAGGTCAAAAGATGAGTAAGTCATTAGGTAATACTGTTGACCCAATTAAGGTTTGCAACCAATATGGTGCTGACATTTTACGTTCTTGGGCAGCTAACGTTGACTTTAGAAGTGACATGGTTATGTCTGAAGATCTTTTAAAGCAAGTTTCTGACTCATATCGTAAGATTCGTAATACAATTAAATTCTTACTTGCAAATATTGATGGATTTAATCCGAATACTGAAGCTGTTCCATTTGAAAAGCTTCCTTCAGTAGATAAATATATGTTAATTAGACTTAACGAATTCGTTCGTGATGTTAAGGCTAGTTATGATGATTTCCAATTCAATGATGTATGTAAGTTAATCAATTCATTTGTTGCTAATGAATTATCAAGCTTCTATTTAGACTTTACTAAGGATATTTTATATATCGAAGAAGAAAAGTCATTTGCTCGTGTTGCAGTACAAACTGTACTATATAAGACAGCTTACGCTTTAATTACATTAATTGCGCCAATCTGCCCACATACAGCTTCTGAAGCTTATTCATTCTTACCATATGCAACTGAAGAAGATGCATATTTAGCTGATTTACCAAGCGTTGTTGATTATTCTAAGTATGATTCTTTAAAGGCTAATTTTGATAAGTTTATGAACGAATACCGTCCACAAATTTTAAAGGCTTTAGAAGAAGCACGTGCTAATAAAGTAATCGGTAAGTCATTCTCAGCTAAATTAACATTTACTTTAGATGCTGAAGCTAAGAAGTTATTTGAAGCATTAGATACAAATATCGGTCAAATCCTTATCGTTTCTCAAGTTGAATATGTAGATGGAGATTCATTTGAAGTTTCTGTTTCTCCAGCAGTAGGTGAGGTTTGTGAACGTTGCCGTGCTACAGTTCAATTCGTTAATACAAATGGTCTATGCCAACGTTGCCAATCAATCGTTGACAAGATGGTTAAGTAATGAAAATTTTAATTACTAATGACGATGGGATTAGCTCAAAGCTAATCCCATTTGTTTTTGAAGAACTTATTTCACGGGGTCATGAAGTTATTGTTTGTGTTCCTGATAAAAATAATTCAGCTGTATCACAAGCTATTAGATTTTGGGAATATAAAGATAATAAGCTAACTAAAATTAATGATCACACCTATACTCATCCTGGCACACCTGCGGATGGTATAGTTTATTATTTAAAAGAATTTGAGAAACCGGATTTGATTATTTCTGGCATTAATATTGGACTAAATGCCGGAACAGATATTCAATATAGTGGTACTATTGGTGCTGCTAGTGAAGCAATTAATTTTAATATTCCGTCAGTTGCAATTTCTGCGGATAATAATGCAAGTGATGAAACTATAAAAAGAGGACTTAAGCTCGTTTTAGATAAAATATTTGCTAATAATTTATATTCTAATGAATACGTATTTTCTTTTAATATTCCTTATGAAATTAGGGATGAGAAAATTATTTTAGCTCCTTTAAATAAAGGAATTGATGTTGGAGAAACAAAAAAAGAATATGAAAGCTTATCAAATTTAAGTACTCATTATGTTAAAAATGTAGGTAAAAATACTGATCTATATTATTTATTAAAGGGCTATATTACAGCAACTCCTATACTTGTTGATCGTACTAATAGCCAAATTATGCCTAAAATATCGATTTTTTTTGACATTTAGCACTAAAATTGATAAAATTTAGATAGACAATGGAAGTGATTTTTATGATTTTTAGATATTACTTTCTTAAAGAGGGTAACCGTGTATATGATAAGAGTGAATTAATCACTTTTTTAAAAGCCAATCCATACATTCGTTTAGAAGATGAAGGCATGATTAAAAAAGCTATTTATCATAATCCAAATTTAAAATTAGATGCTACATTTGTATTCAATAATAAATCCATTATTGAGCGTATTGAACGTTTAAATCCTAAATATTTAGATTTAAATATTTATGTAGAAATTCCTGTTTTAACTAACACATATAAAGTTAATAGAATTATTGATATTATTCAAGAGATTTGTTTTAGATTTGACTTTGCAGTATACAACGAGTACTTTGAAGATGTATCTAAATTTGATAGATCATTGCTTGTTAGTGTATTCAATCTAGTTAAAAAGGCTTATAAAAAAAGATATGAGGATGAATTTGTTGCATATTCAAAAATTAATCCTGATTTACTAGATAATATTTACGCATTCCTTGATAATAAAGCTCAAATTGAAACTGAAACAGATTTAAAAGCTTTAAATTATGTTTTCTTACGTGAAAATGATACTAGAAATGCATATACATGCTTAGATTTGACATTTGATCAAGGATTCTTAATTCCACCAGCTTGTAAGCTAGCTAGATATATTAAAGATGGCAAATATGTAGTTATAAGCTATGAAGAATTAATTAAGAAAATTGGTAAGTATTGCAAGAATGTAACTAATTTGTCTAGTTTAAATGTTCTAGCTGTTGAAGATAAATATGTTAGAAAAATTAATAAGGTTTTGACAAAGACTAATTTTGATAAAGTTATAGTTCCTCTAAGTGAGGTTGAACTAGATCAAATATTAGATTTGTAAAAATAGAAATGAGGTAATTTTTTATTATGGATTCAAAATTATTTGACCACACATTATTAAAGGCTTTTGCTACAAAGGAAGAAATCTTAAATCTTTGTGCAGAAGCTCGTAAGTACAACACTAAATCAGTATGCGTAAATCCTTATTGGATTGAAACTGCTCGTGAAGCTTTAAAAGGTTCTGAAGTATTAGTATGTACAGTTATTGGTTTCCCTCTAGGAGCAAATACTATTGAAACAAAAGTATTTGAAACTAAGGATGCTGTTGCTCGTGGTGCTCAAGAATGCGACATCGTTATTAATATCGGTGAAGCTAAGAAGCACAACTATGCTTATATCGAAAAAGAATTAAAAGCTTTCGTAGAAGCTGCTGGTAAGGATGTTTTAACAAAGGTTATTATTGAAACTTGCTACTTAACTGATGAAGAAAAGGTAGAAGTATGCAAAGCTGCTGTTAGAGCTGGTGTAGATTTCGTTAAGACATCAACTGGATTTGGCACTTATGGTGCTAAGGTTGAAGATGTAGCATTAATGAGAAAGACTGTTGGTCCAAATGTAGGTGTTAAGGCTTCTGGTGGTATTCACCATGCAGCTGAAGTTCATGCTATGGTTGAAGCAGGTGCTAATAGAATTGGTTGTTCTGCATCTGTTCAATGTATTGAGGAGGATAAGTAATTATGGCTGAAAAGTTAATTCCAACTCCACATAATGAATGTGGTGACGCAAGTTTAATTGCTAAGACAGTTTTACTTCCTGGTGATCCACTTCGTGCTAAGTTTATTGCTGACAATTTCTTAACTGATGTTGTTCAATGGAACGGTGTACGTAATATGTTTGGTTTCACTGGTAAGTACAACGGTAAGAAAATCTCAGTTATGGGTTCAGGAATGGGTCAACCATCACTTGGTATTTATTGCTACGAATTATATAATTTCTATGGTGTAGAAAATATTATTCGTATCGGTTCTGCTGGAGCTTATGCTGAAGACGTTAAGGTATTTGATACAGTTTTAGTTACTGAAGCTTATTCAGAATCAACATTTGCTAAGGTTGCTTTCAATATGGGTAGCCATATTATGAAATCTAATTCAGGTTTAAATAAGAAATTACATAAGGCTGCTGATGAACTAGGTATCGAACTAAAAGACGTTCGTGTACATTCTTCTGATGTATTCTATCATTTAAATCCAAAATTTGATTGGAAAGCTATTCGTGATGAAAAAGGTTGCAAGCTTGTAGAAATGGAAAGCTTTGCTTTATTTGCTACAGCTAAAGCGTTAAAGAAGAAGGCTACATGCTTACTTACTTGCTCAGATTCATTCATTAATCCAGCAAGCAATACTACTGCTGAACAAAGACAAACTTCATTTACAAATATGATGAAGATTGCTTTATCTCTTGCTTCAAATAGAAAGTAGTTTTTTATAAAGACATCTATAAAAAAGTAGGTGTCTTTTTTATTATCTTTTAGTTTACCAATTATTAAAAAAATGATATACTATTTGAGATAAAAGAAAGGTCGTGAATTCTATGGCTCGTGATTTCTATAAGCAAATTAGAACTATTATTTATTCTAAAGATAGTGATGATAAAAAGCGGGAACTTTTTGATGATTATCATGAAAATGATATAGCTAATGTGGTTGAAAAGTTATCCAAAACCGAAAGAAAAAAATTATATAAAATCCTTGGCGTAGATAAGACCGCTGAAATTTTTACTTATTTAGATAATGTTGATGAATACATTGATGAATTAAATTTTGAAGAAGCTGCAGCTATTCTTGAAAGAATGGACGCTGATGATGCTGTTGACGTACTTGATGAACTTGAAGATGAAGATAAAACAGAAATTTTAAATCGTATGGATTCTGAATCACAAGAGGATGTAAAGCTTATTAATTCTTATGATGAAGAAGAAATTGGTTCAAAAATGACTACTAATTTCATTACTGTTCCTCTAGATTCTACTGTTAAATCAGCAATGAAGGAAATGATTCATCAAGCTGCTGAAAATGATAATATTAATACTATTTTCGTACTTAATGATGATGATACATTATATGGTCTTGTAGGACTTAAAGATTTAATTACCGCTCGTACTCAAGACAATTTTGAAGATTTAATTATGACAAATTATCCAAGTGTTTTAGATAAAGCTCTTGTAAGTGATGTTATTAATGATATTAGAGATTATGATATGGATTCTATTCCAGTATTAACAGAAGACAAGAAGCTTGTTGGTGTTATTACTTATTCTGATGTTGTTGAATCAGTTGATGATGAATTGTCAGATGACTATGCTAAATTAGCCGGTTTAACTGAAGAAGAAGAGGATGATGAATCTCTATATGGTTCTGTAAAAAAACGTATTCCTTGGTTAATAATTTTAATGTTCTTAGGTTTATTAGTATCTTCAGTTGTTGGTGGATTTGAACATGTTATTAAAGCTTTACCAGTAATTGTATTCTTCCAATCAATGGTACTAGATATGGCTGGTAATGTTGGTACACAATCTCTAGCTGTAACTATTAGAGCTATTAGCGATGATAATCATGATACTAAGAAAACATTAAGATTAATTATTAGAGAAATTCAAATTGGTTTTGTAAATGGTTTAGTATTAGGTATCTTTACTTGTCTATTTGCAACATTATATTTAGGTGTTACAAGAAAGACAATTGAGCTTGATGTAGCATTTAGCTGGTTTGAATGCTTCAAGGCTGGTGGAATTTTAGGTGTTTCATTATTAATCGCAATGACTTTATCTAGTTTAACTGGTTCAGGTCTTCCAGTATTATTAACTAAGATGCGCATTGACCCAGCTGTTGCAAGCGGTCCATTTATTACAACAATTAATGACTTAATTGCTGTTTCTGTATATTATGGACTTGCATATTTACTATTTATGGTATTCTAGGAAAAAGGAAAAATGAAATTTATAACAGATATTAAGAATTTAACAAATAGTCAAGATATTTCGGGACCTAATTCAAATAATATTAAAATTATTGAACAATTATTTAATTGTAAAATTGAATTATCTTTAAACGAGGTTTCTACTGATTATCAAGGTAATATAGATGATTTAAAAAATATGTTTAATATTTTAAATTATATGGTTGAAAATTCATTCCTTATTACTGAACGTGACATTGTTTATATCTATAATAATTTAAATAACTTAGATAAATTGCATAAAATTTATTCTAAGAGAGAAATGATTACAAGAAATTTTAATGGTCTTCCAA
>JAEELC010000112.1 GCA_016288675.1 Acholeplasmatales bacterium
ATGAATTATTAAATAAGACTAATAGAGTTAAATATGTAAGACATGATTCTGTATATAAATCAAAATTTAGAACTTGCTTAAAGAATGAAACTATTAGATTATTTAAGACTAAGGCTTACGCGTTAAACTTTGTTATTACTGTTTTATTTGGTATTGGCTTTTCTATATTCTTATCTGTACAAATGAGAAATACAGCATTAGCTGAAGGAAATGAAGAATTTAAAAAAATTATATTTGAATATGGTTTCTTTATGGCTTTATGCCCTATGTATTTTATAGGTGTTGCTGTACCAGCTCAAGGTTTAATTAACCTAGAAGGTAAAGCTTTCTATTTAAATAAGACTTTACCTATTGATAGAAAAACTTGGATTAAATCTAAGCTTGTATTAAGCTTGCTTATTACAGTTCCTGCATGCTTAATAAGCTCTATTGTTATTGTTTCATTAGTACCTATGAGTATAGGATCAACTCTTATTGTATTATTTGTTCCAACTTTATCTAATATATTAGATAGTATTATATTATTACATTTGAATTTGATTAATCCTAAACTTGATGCTAAGGATGAGCAACAAATGGCTAAGCAAAGTAGTGGATTTTTGCCTATCCTATTTGATATGGGATTAATGGTATTAGGTATGATTATTGTATTGCCTGGTGCCGTATTAAATACGCTATTAAATGGATATGGTACATTATTATCATTTATTATTGCGCTTATTGCATATAGCTTATGTATATATTTTAATTTAAAAGGTTTATACAATAACGTTGATAAAAACGTTGAAAGAATTGATTGTTAATAGATATCTAGCTTTTGTAAGCTAGATATCTTTTTTTTCACCAAATATTCATATAAAAGCTTTTCTAAAGTTTGAAAAAAAATCATACATAGTTTATAATAAATTATAAAATGGATAATTATGCGAAGGTGAAATTATGAGTTTAAAGATCTATAACTCTCTAACTAATAAAATTGAAGAATTCATTCCTGCTAATAAGAATGAAGTTAATATGTATGTATGTGGGCCTACCGTATACAACTATATTCATATCGGTAATGCACGTCCTGTAATATTCTTTGATATGTTTAAGAACTATTTAACATTCAAAGGAATTAAGGTTAATTATGCTAGTAATATTACTGACGTTGATGATAAGATTATCAACAAAGCTTTAGAAAGAAATGTTACTGAAAAAGAAATTACTGATGAATATGAAAAAGCATACTTTGAGGACTGTGCTCGTCTAGGATCAAATAGACCTGATTTTGTACCTCATGCTACAGAATATATTTCTGAAATGCAAAACTTTATTCAAGAGCTTATTGATAAAGGCTTTGCGTACTCTAATGATGGTGATGTTTATTTTAGAATTGATAAGCTAAATGAATATGGTATTCTTTCAAATCAAAATAAAGATGAACTTGAAAAAGGTGTTAGAATTGATGTTTCTGATAAGAAAGAAAATCCATTAGACTTCACTTTATGGAAGAAGACTAGTAAAGGTATTCAATGGAATTCTCCTTTTGGTAAAGGTAGACCTGGTTGGCATACTGAATGCGTATGTATGATTAATAAAATCTTTAATCATAAAGAAATTGATGTTCATGGTGGTGGAATGGATTTAAAATTCCCTCATCATGAAAATGAAATTGCTCAAGCTAATGCGCTTTATCACAATCACTTAGCTCGTTATTGGATGCATGTTGGTCGTGTAAATCTTGGTAAAGAAAAGATGAGTAAGTCTTTAGGTAATGTAATTTGGGTTCATGATTTTGCTGAAAGTGATTTTATGCCATATAGATTACTTATCATTGCTTCTCCATATAGAAATTCTATTGATTTTACTGAAGATTTATTAAATCAATATAGAAAGATGTATGATAAATTTAATAGAGCATATAAGCAAGCTTGTTTACTTGCTGATGTTAACAATGTTAAAAATGACGCTATTAATGAAGATGAAAAAGCTAAATTTATTGAATTCATGGATAATGATTTAAATACAGCAAATGCACTTACTCTTGCTAATGATATTTTAAAGGTTATCAATACAAGCGTTAGAAGTAAGGATTACAATTTAGCTCTTGTTGAAGCTAATACATTAAAGATGATATTTGATGTATTTGGTGTAAGATTGTCATATAATGCATTAAGCGATGAAGATAAACAAATATATAAAAATTGGGAAGATGCAAAATCTGTTAAGGATTTTGAATTAGCAGATAAATATCGTAATATGTTATCAGAAAAAGGTATTATCTAATGGATGCAATGCAATATAACGGATTAACTTTAGCTTATATTGGAGACTGTATATACGAACTTCGTGTTAGAAATTATGTATTAAGTCTTGGTTTAACTAAGGTTAATGATTTACATAGAAAATCTGTTGAGTTTACTCGTGGACAGGCTCAAAGCTATGTTATGCATTACATGATAGACAATAACATGCTTTCTGAATTAGAGTATGATATGTTTAAGAGAGGAAGAAACTCTAGTATTGCTAAGGTTAGAAAAAATATTTCAAGAAGTGATTATCTAGAAGGTACTGGATTTGAATCACTTATTGGTTATTTATATTTATCTGGCAATATTAGTAGAATGGATGAAATAATTGATTTAGCAATCAATTTAATTAAAGATAGACAAAAGGAGGACTAGGTTATGAGCAAGAAGCGTAAGCAAGATAGTGAAGTAGTTGTTGAAGAAAATTCTGGCATCAATCTTTCACTTGAAGAAACTCCTACAATGGAAAATATTAATGAAGATGCTAAAACTTTAGATGAATCTTCAGCTATTTCTGTAGTTGAAGAAAATGAAACTTTAGAAAATAAAGAAGGTATAGTTTTAGACGAAAAACCTAGTGATGATACAAAGGAACTACATGATCAATTTACAGATCCTAAGTATCTTGATAAAACAGGGAAGCCTCTCAGCGCTAAAAAAATTGCTAAGATTAAAGCGCGTGAAGCTCGTGAGGAAGCTCGTCAACGTCAATTAGAACTTGAGAAAAAGATTAATGAGGCTAATCGTCTTGAGGCTCGTAAGAGAGAAGCTATTGATCAAGAAGAGCGCGATAAAGAACGTAATGCACTGCGTGCTCAAAAGATTGCAAAGAAGTTAGCTCGTAAGCGTCAAACTAATATGCAATATGTTGAACGCTTTAATGTTAATCCTGAAGATGGTTTATCTGATGAACAAGTTAATCAAAGAATTTTAGAAGGTTTCTCAAATTTCAAACCTAAATCTAGTTCTAAATCTATTCCTCAGATTTTATTTCAAAATATCTTCACATTCTTTAATATCTTAACTATTACTATTGCAGGATTCTTAATTTCTGTTGGTGCAATTAAGGACTGTATTTTCTTACTTATCATTACAGCTAACATTGTAATTGGTATTATTCAAGAAATTAGAGCTAAATCTATGATTGACCAATTGAGCTTAATTAGTGCTCCTACGGTTAATGTTATTAGAAATGGTAAGATTTCAGAAATATCTGTTGGTGAAGTAGTACTTGATGATATTATGCTACTTGAGGCTGGTAAGCAAATTTGTACAGACTCAGTTGTTGCAGATGGTACTATTGAAGTTAATGAATCACTATTAACTGGTGAATCTGATTCAATTGTTAAAAAGCCTGGAGATATTTTATATTCTGGTTCTTATGTTGTAGCTGGTGTTTGTAAGGCTCGTGTAGAAAAAGTTGGTAAAGATAACTATATTGAAGCTTTAACTACAAGCGCTAAGAAATATATGAAGCCTAAGAGTGAGCTTTTACATTCTTTAAATATCATTATTTATGTAATGGCCGCAATTATCATTCCAATTGGTGTTGGTTTATTCTTAATTCAATATATGAAGAATTCTATGCCATATTCTGAATCTATAAGAAAAACTGCTGGTGCTATGATTGGTATGATTCCTTCAGGTTTATATCTATGTACATCTATGGCTTTAGCTGTTGGTGTTATGAGACTTGCAAAGAAGAATGTACTTGTACAAGAATTGTACTGTATTGAAATGCTTGCGCGTATCGATGTATTATGTCTAGATAAGACTGGTACTATCACTGATGGTTCAATGGTCGTTAAAGATGTTGTTGAATATAAGAATTGTGCAGGATTAAATACTAAATATGCAATTTCAGCTTGGTTAAATGCGTTAAATGATAGAAACTTAACTAGTGAAGCTCTTGAAGCTCACTTTGGTTCTTCAAAAATGCTAAAGTGCACTGGCACTATTCCATTTAGCTCTAAGAGAAAATTCTCTGCAGCTACTTTTGATAAATATGGTACATTTATCGTTGGTGCTCCTGAATTTATTTTACATGATAAATATCATACAATTTCAAAAGATGTAGATAAATTTGCAAAAGATGGTTATCGTGTATTATTACTTGCTTATACTGAAGGCAGTATTTCTAATCAAGAATTACCTGATACTAATATTGAAGCAATGAGTTTAATTCTTATTGAAGACAATATTAGACCTGACGCTATTGAAACTATTAAATATTTCCGTGAAAGCGGAGTTGAAGTTAAAGTTATCTCAGGTGATAACCCTATCACTGTTGGTAAGATTGCACAACGTGCTGGTATTGAAAATGCTGAAAACTATATCTCATTAGATGGATTATCTGAACAAGAAGTAGTTAGAGCTGCTAGCAAATACACTGTATTTGGTCGTGTATCTCCAAGCCAAAAGAGATTACTTGTTAAAACTTTAAAGGAACTTGGTAGAACTGTAGCTATGACTGGTGATGGTGTTAACGATATTTTAGCTTTAAAGGAAGCTGATTGTTCAATCGCTATGGCTAGTGGTTCAGAAGCTGCTCGTAATGTATCACACTTAGTATTACTTGATTCTAATTTTGGTTCTATGCCTTCAGTTGTTGCAGAAGGTAGAAGAGTTATCAACAATATTACTAAGGTTGCTCGTCTTTATTTAACTAAGACAATGTTTAGCTTAATGTTAGCTATCATTGCTCTATTAAAAGGTTATTATCCAATTTCAACAAATCAATTATTTATGATTGATATGTTCTGTATTGGTATTCCTTCTATTGTATTAGTACTTGAGAAGAATAATGATTTGAATAAAGGTCATTTCCTTGGAAATGTCTTGAAATCAGCCCTTCCGGGTGCGATAGTTATTGTAATACAAAGTTTAATTGTATTCTTACTTGAAAATGATTTTACTATGAGTACGACTGCAACATCTACAATCATTGTACTTGCAGCTACATTCACTTGTGAAATGGTATTATATGATGTATGTACTAAGCCTGTATTTACAAGTGTTCACAAGGTATTGTTCTACTCAATGTTTGTATTATTCGTGTTTGTAGCATTACTTACTCCACGTTTCTTTGACTTTGCACCTCTTGGTAGTGTAGGTACATATTATTCTGATA
>JAEELC010000113.1 GCA_016288675.1 Acholeplasmatales bacterium
AGCTTTACGTGCATCTCTATCACTCATCATACCATTTGATGTTGAGATAATAGCTGTACCTAAACCGTTTAATACTTGTGGAAGTTCATCAGCTTTAGCGTATACTCTTAAACCAACCTTAGAAACTCTCTTTAAGCCTCTAATTACAGATTGACCTTGAGCATATTTTAAAGTTACTGTAGTAACTGTTTTATTGTCATTAGTTTCGTTCTTGTAACTGTCAATGTAACCTTCTTTAACTAAAACTTCAAGAATAGAAGTCTTAACCTTAGAAGCAGGCATTGAAACAGTTTCATGACGCATGTTGTTTGCATTTCTGATACGTGTTAACATATCTGCAATTGGATCTGTCATACTCATAATAAATTTCCTCCTTCCATTTTTTGGAAAAATGATTACCAGCTTGCCTTTTTAACTCCAGGGATTTCACCCTTGTAAGCTAATTCACGGAAGCAAAGACGGCATATTTTAAACTTGCTATAAACAGCATGTGGACGTCCGCAACGCTCGCAACGAGTGTATTCACGAACACCAAACTTTGCTTTTCTATGGTTTCTAACAATTTGAGAAGTTTTTGCCATAATATTTGTCCTTTCAATTATCTATGTCTGTAAGGCATACCTAATAAACCTAATAGTGTACGACCTTCTTCATCAGTCTTAGCTGTTGTTACGATAACAATATCCATACCTCTTAACTTCTTAACCTTATCGAAAGAAATTTCAGGGAAAATGATTTGTTCCTTAACACCTAATGTATAGTTACCACGACCATCAAATGAAGCATCAGAAACACCATGGAAATCACGAACACGTGGAAGAGCGATTGATACAAGCTTATCTAAAAACTCATACATTCTTTCTCCTCTAAGTGTAACCTTAGCACCGATAGGCATTCCTTCACGTAACTTAAATGTTGCGATAGACTTCTTAGCCTTAGTAATAGCTGGCTTTTGTCCAGCAATAGCAGTTAATTCTTCAACTGCTTCATCTAGAACCTTAGAGTTAGCAACTGCATCACCAACACCCATGTTGATAACAATTTTAACAACTTTTGGAGTTTCCATTGGTGAACTATAGTTAAACTTCTTTTGTAGTTCTGCTTTTACAGTATTTTCATACTTTTCTTGTAAACGATTCATACTTAGTTTACCTCCTTCTCAGTTACTTTAAAATTGTTCCAGACTTCTTAGTTACTCTAACTTTGTTTCCTTTTTCATCTAATTGAATAGAAACACGAGTTGGAACGTTCTTCTTTGGGTCTAAAATAGCAACCTTGCAAGCAGCGATTGGAGCTTCTACTTCAACGATGCTTCCAGATTGATTCATTTGTGAAGGCTTAACATGCTTCTTAACCTTGTTAATACCTTCAACAACTACTGTATTATCTTTTGGGTTAGCCTTTAAAACCTTACCAGACTTTAAAGTCTTGTTACCCTTATTATCGATTTGGTATTTGTCTTTACCAGAAATAACAACGACTGTGTCACCTTTTTTAATATTCATATAGTTGACCTCCTTATAGTACTTCTGGAGCAAGTGATACGATCTTCATATAACCAGCATCACGTAACTCACGAGCAACTGGTCCGAAAATACGAGTTCCCTTTGGATTCTTATCAGCATTGATAATAACCGCAGCGTTTTCATCGAATCTGATGTAAGAACCATCAGCTCTTCTAATACCAGCCTTAGTACGTACGATAACTGCCTTTACAACGTCACCCTTCTTAACTGAAGCGTTTGGTGTGGCATCCTTAACAGAGCAAACAACGATATCACCTACTGATGCATATCTATGTAAAGCTCCACCTAAAATTTTAATAATTAATAACTCACGAGCACCTGAGTTGTCAGCTACTGCAAGTCTAGTTTCTTGTTGAACCATGAGAGTACCTCCTTTCAGCAACCGAAATTATAGATTCTCGCTAGTCTTTACCACTTTAACTAAAATGTATCTCTTAGTCTTTGATAAAGGTCTAGTTTCCATAATCTTAACTGTGTCGCCAACTTTAGCAACATTGTTTTCATCATGTGCATGTAATTTACTAGATAATTTAACACGTTTTCCGTATATTCTATCTTTTTTATATGTGTCAACAACTACTGTAATTGTCTTGTCACCCTTAGCAGATGAAACAACACCAGTAAATGTCTTACGACTGTTACGTTCTTCCATGTTTATCCTCCTTATCTAACTTCAGAATTCTTTTCAGCTAAAATAGTCTTCATTCTAGCGATAGTCTTTTTTACTGACGCGATGCGAGCAGTGTTAGTTAATTGATTTAGTGAAGATTGAAGCTTAAGATTGAATAATTCATCCTTAAGTTCAGAAATTTGCTTATTAATCTCTTCAACTGAAAGATTACGAATTTCTTTATTTGTCATTACTCGTCACCTATGCTTTCTTTACGAACTTTGTTCCGATTGGAAGCTTATGACCTGCTAGACGGAATGCTTCACGAGCGATTTCCTCAGATACATCAGCAACTTCGAACAAGATTGTTTCTTTCTTTACAACTGCAACCCAAGATTCTGGAGAACCCTTACCTGAACCCATACGTACAGCAAGAGGCTTCTTAGTCTTAGATAGTTGTGGGAAAACTCTGATCCAAAGTCTTCCTTGACGATTCATTGTACGTGTAATAGCAACACGAGCAGCTTCGATTTGGTTAGTTGTTAACCAAGCTCCTTCAAGTGCCATTAAACCATATGTACCGAAGTCAATAGAAGTATTACCCTTAGCTTTACCATGGAAGTAAACTCTATGTGGTCTACGGTACTTAACTCTTTTAGGCATTAACATAATTACTTACCTCCTTCAGAAGATTTGTCGTTATGTTGAGTACGAGGACGCTTTGTAGCGTTTGGACGCTTAGCAGTGTCACCCTTACCATTACGGTTAAATCTCTTTGCACGTTCTTCTCTAGCAGCCTTATCTTCAGCAGCTTTCTTTTCTTGTGCTTTCTTTAAGTTTAGGACTTCACCCTTGTAGATCCATACCTTAACACCTAACTTACCATATGTTGTATGTGCTTCATCCCAAGCATAATCAACATCAGCACGTAAAGTTTGTAGAGGTACTTGACCAACTGAGTATCCTTCACCACGAGCGATTTCAGCTCCACCTAGACGACCAGAAATAAGAGTCTTAATACCCTTAGCTCCTGCCTTCATAGCTCTTTGTTGAGCAATCTTTTGAACTCTACGGAATGAAGCACGAGCTTCTAGTTGTTCGCAGATTGAACGAGCTACAAGAACTGCGTCTAGTTCAGGTTTCTTAACTTCAACAACATTCATACGAACGCTCTTGTTTGTTAATTTTTCTAAACCTTTAACTGTATTATTCTTTGTTTCAGCGTCACGACCGATTACAACACCTGGCTTAGCTGTGTAAACTGTAACACTAACGATATCTTTATCAGAACCTTTGATACGTTCGATAACAACACGTGAAACTGCAGCTTTAGCATAAGTAGTTGCTAAATACTTACGAATTTGAACGTCTTCTAATAATAAGTCAGCAACTTCATTCTTGCCAGCATACCATTGAGCGTCCCATTCACGGTTAACACCAATACGTAATCCTTTTGGACTTACCTTTTGACCCATGTGCGTTTCCTCCTATTATCTTTCAGAAACTACTACTGTGATGTTGCAAAGTCTCTTAGTAACGATATCTCCGCTACCCTTAGCTCTTGGCATCATTCTACGCATACGCATAGCATCACCAACATAGATTTCTTTTACAAATAGCTTGTTAATGTCAAGCTTGTTATTATTAACTGCATTAGCAACTGCAGATTTTAAAACTTTTTCAACGTCCTCGCAAACGGCCTTGTTTGTGAACTTTAAAATACCGAATGCTTCATTAACGTTCTTGCCACGAATCATATCAACTACAAGACGTGCCTTACGTGGAGTTGAACGAACTTGTTTAGAAATTGCTTTTACTTCTACCATTTTCATATCCTCCTACTACTTAGCAGCCTTATCAGCATCTGCTTTGTGACCATGGAAAGTACGAGTTGGAGCGAATTCTCCTAACTTGTGACCAACCATATCTTCAGTTACATAAACTGGTGTATGTTCACGTCCGTTGTAAACACCGAATGTGTGTCCGATGAATGCAGGGAAAATTGTTGAACGACGTGACCATGTTTGAATTACTTTATTTTCATGAGCTTCATTTTGTGCTACAACCTTTTTCATTAAAGATTCATCACAGAATGGGCCTTTTTTAATTGAACGAGCCATCTATTTAATCCTCCTTCGATTACTTTTCGTTACGACGACGAACGATTAACTTAGTAGAAGACTTCTTATTACGACGTGTCTTAACACCAAGAGCCTTCTTACCCCATGGAGTCATTGGTGCCTTGTGTCCGATAGGTGCTTTACCTTCACCACCACCATGTGGGTGATCTACTGGGTTCATAACTGAACCACGAACTTCAGGACGTAGACCCATATGTCTAGCACGACCAGCTTTACCGATACGAACTAAGTTATGATCTCCGTTACCAACTACACCGATAGTTGCACGGCAAGTAGCTAATACCTTACGAACTTCACCACTTGATAAACGTACTAGAACATAACGTTCTTCACGACCAAGGATTTGAGCTGAAGTACCAGCTGAACGGCATAATTGACCACCCTTACCTGGGTGTAATTCGATGTTGTGTACAATTGTACCAACTGGAATGTTAACGATAGGGCTAGCATTACCAACCTTAACGTCTACAGCCTTTTCAGAAGAGATGATTTCCATACCTACTGTTAAACCAGCTGGAGCAATAATATATCTCTTTTCACCATCAGCATAAACGATTAATGCGATGTTAGATGTTCTGTTTGGATCGTACTCAATAGTAGCAACCTTACCAGGAAGATTGTCTTTATTTCTCTTGAAATCGATAATTCTGTATTTACGCTTTACTCCACCACCTTGGTGACGTACAGTGATTAAACCAGTATTATTTCTTCCACCCTTACTCTTAATTGGAGCAAGTAATGATTTTTCAGGAGTTGATGTTGTAATTTCTTCAAATGTAGAAACAGACATGTTTCTAGTACCATTTGTCATTGGCTTATAAACTCTAATTGCCATAGTTTTAATCTCCTATATTTAAAATTTTATAATCTAAATTAATATTAGATATTGAATGCATCAATCTTGTTACCGTCAGCAAGCTTAACGATAGCCTTCTTATAAGCTGATGTATAACCAGCATATTGTCCAACTCTCTTAGCTCTTGGCTTAACAGTTGATGTAGCTACTGAAACAACCTTAACGTTGAAGAACTTTTCAACAGCGTTTGCGATTTCAATCTTGTTAGCCTTAAGGTCGCAAGCGAAAACATACTTGTTTTCCTTTTCCTTTAAAGCCATTGACTTTTCAGTAATAATTGGTTCTTTAATAACGTTGTATAATTCCATATTATGCTAGAACCTCCTCGAAATATTTAACTGCAGCTTCAGTCATAACTAAATTCTTGTAAGAAAGAATATCGAATACAGAAGCATGATCAGCTGGGCATACGAAGACATTAGCAAGGTTTCTTGCTGATAGACAAACTTCAGCAGTAAGATCAGTAACGATTACCATAGTCTTACCTTCTACCTTAATGTCTTTTAAGAAATCAGAAACATTCTTTGTCTTAATAGAATCGAACTTAATGTCCTCAACTACTGTTAATAGGTTGTTAGCAACCTTGAAAGATAATGCTGATTTTAAACCTAATTGTCTAACCTTACGGTTAACCTTTACTTCATAAGATCTTGGAGTAGGACCGAATGCTACACCACCATGACGCCATTGTGGAGCATTGATAGATCCTTGACGAGCATGACCTGTACCTTTTTGCTTCCAAGGCTTACGACCACCACCACGAACTTCGCTACGGTTTAATGTGTCATGAGTACCTTGACGCATAGCAGCTCTTTGAGCGTTTACTACATCGTAAACTACTTGTTGATTAGGTTCAATACCGAAGATTTCTTCATTTAAATTTAAATCTTTAACTTTTGATCCAGTTTGATTTAATAATGTAACTTTTAACATAAATAAATCTCCTTCCTAATTACTTAGTAGCCTTAACTGCAGACTTAATTTCAACTAAACCATTCTTTGGTCCTGGTACATTACCCTTGATTAAAATTAATTGTCTTTCAGCATCTACTGAAGCGATTTGTAAATTTTGTAAAGTAACTGTGTCAAATCCCATGTGACCTGGCATTTTCTTACCCTTCATATTACCTTTGATGGCTCCCATTGAACCAACTTCACGGTGAGAAGCAGAAACACCATGTGACATATTTTGACGAGCGTGGTTATATCTCTTGATAGTACCAGCAAATCCTTTACCTTTTGATGTACCAGTAACATCGATGATGTCACCAGCAGCGAAAATATCACATTTAATCTCTTGACCAACTGTGTAAGCAGCTAGAGCATTTTCTCCTTTTGCTTGTACTGAGAAACGAATCTCTTTTACGAAGCGCTTAGGAGCAGTATTAGCTTTCTTAGCAATACCCTTTTCACAGTTGTTTGCTAAGCTTTCACGTTTGTCAACGAAACCGATTTTAGTTGCTACATAACCGTCTGTTTCAACTGTCTTTTGTTGAAGAACAACGTTTTGTGCACAATCAATAATTGTTACAGGAACAAGAGTTCCCTTTGCATCGAAAATTTGAGTCATGCCCAATTTTCTTCCTAAGATTCCCTTAGCCATGAGTTATTACACCTTTCTATAATTATAAATTTGTTTGATTACTTCTTTAATACGATGTCAACACCAGAAGGTAAGTTGATGTGCATTAAAGCGTCAATTGTTTGTGGGTTTGGATCCACAATTTCGATTAATCTCTTATGAGTTCTTCTCTCGAATTGTTCACGAGAGTCCTTGTTTACGTGTGGAGAACGTAAAATAGTGAAGATTTCCTTATCTGTTGGAAGAGGAATTGGTCCATTTACTGTAGAACCTGCCTTCTTTACGCTTTCAACGATCTTTTGTGCAGATTGATCTAATAATCTGTGATCATAAGATTTTAAACGAATTCTAATTTTTTCTTTTGCCATAATAATATTCTCCTTTCGCCTATAATCTTGTATAGACTTGCTCCATGGAAAAACCCGATATGTCGTATGACAACGCTTTTCGGCGTATCGGCAACCTTCCACTTCACAGCCAAGCTCTTTTATCCATGAGCCTTATCATTATATCACACCAGCATATATAAAGCAACACTTTTTTAGAAAGTTTTTTACATATGAAATTTAGCATAATATAAAAAACTCTGCTAGAAAAAACACAGAGCTTTTTGTTAGGAATAGATTTAAAGTTATATGAAGTTTTTGCAAATAAATATAAATATACTTAATATCTTATGTAGTAACAAATACTAATTTAGGGAACTTTTATATGCATATTACATCAATTTGTTCCATAAATTATATAAAGGTAATCATTCATCAATATTTTGAAACAGGTAATAAAAAAAGAATAACCACTATTCATGGTTATTCTAAATATTTTATCTAACAACTACTGTAATATTATTAATCTTACTTTCTCTTCCTTCAGTAAATTCTAATACATAAGTACCGCTATTTACATCAGCCTCTAATAAACCAGAATCTTTTTGAGCAATAACATCTCCATCTAAGTTAACATTGTGTAATTTAGCAATACGTCCGTCATTAGCAGCATTAATTAAATTAATACTAATATGAGCAGTCTTACCTTCTGCTATATTAAATATGATAACAGCTTCTTGAGTTTGACTATCATATTTAGATTTGTTTTTATTGCTTGAAATATAATTAATTTCAGTATTTGTTTTATCAGTATCAGATTTAGTTTTTAAATTCTTAGTTGCAGTAACAACATCATTTAATTTAACATTACCACTTAGAACTTTTTTACCACCAACTAAAGTTACAAAATCATCACCAGTAAGTACATATGTCTTTTCTTGTTCTTCAACAAAATTACCATACAATTTTAAATCACCTGTTACTAAAGAACTAGATTCATATTTAGTAGTAAGATTTGAGTCAGTATACCAACCTTCTAAAGTTTTACCACTTACATTTGGAACATATGTAATAGTATTATTCTTGATAACTTCTTCTGTATATAGTAATTCTGATTCATTATAATATTCAACATTATATGTAGGCATCTTTTCAAATTTACCATATATAGTGGTGTTTGAATTAATTTGCGTATTAAAATTAAATAATGAAGTAAACGCGCTATCGCTATACCAGTTAACAAATGTATAGCCTTCTAACTCTGGTGTGTAATTAGTAGCTTTACCTTTTTCAGAAACACTTATAGTCTTAAGTGTTTCTTCACCATTTTTAAATGTAACTGTATAAGTAGTAATATTAGGTACTGCTTGTTTGCTTTCTTTTAAAACTCCAGCATATAAAATACAGTCTTGTTTAGCTTGTTCGGCGCTAGTTAAATGAGTAGCTTTAGTCTTCTTAGCAATATCATCATAATAGAAAACATTAGGATCAGTATCAAATGATTGTCCATATAAGTTCCCATTTGTTACTGTTTGAGTTCTAGATGTTACTATTGTAGCACCTGCTGATGAGCAGTTATCAAATGTATTATTATATGATTTTATTGCAGCAACTTTGCCATCTGATGTTTTTACATCAAATGTTTTTTTAGTATTTTCAAAATAGCAATTTTCAATAAATGCAAATGCACCAGCATAAATTTGCATATTATTACCACTTGATTTGTAATAATAATTATTATACATATGCATATTAGCTTGTCTTGCGAATGGTAATCTTGATTGACATTGATCGTAGAAATTGTGATCAAATGTTATACAAGCTGTATGTTGTGTATCGCTTCCACCAACCAATCCAGTTTTATGATTATTAATATAATGATTATAAGAAATCGAAACATAAGCAAGCTTCTTAAAATCTGTTGCACCATCACCATCATGCTTATCTTGTTCAGAACATACATCCCAGTAGTTCACACCTCTTTTAAATGTATTATTATGAACCCATAAATGTCCAGTTTTAAAACCTGTAAGAGTTGTCGAGTCATCTCCACCTTCAAATGAACATGCGTCTTCTGTATATGAATCAAATGTTAAATTCTTAACTTCAATTGATGTACAAGATTTCCATGTGAATCCCCATTGGAAGATTTTCGCATCTACTCCGACACCTTCAACAGTAACATTTTTAGCATTACTAATGTCTAACATATTATAATATGAATCAAATTCATGTTTTTTACTATCGTACTTTATTTTATTAGTAAGACCTTTTAATTCTGTATATTCAGTTTCATTTAGAGTATTAAATCCACTTGAAATTAACTCTGATTGATCATAATTCTTTAGTTGTAAATAACTATCATTAGCACCTTTTATAGTTGTTGTTGTAGCAGCGCTATATGCCGATACTGTACGATGGTTCCATGTTGCAGCACCAACTGTTCCTAAAATTCTTACATTAACAGGATAATTTTTATCAGTTGAAGCTTTCAAAATAGCTGAGATACCTGTATATGTTTTATCCTTAATTTTTGCTTGAACTGTATTTTTATTAGCTTCATTAACATAAACTACAACAGCATTATCTTTTAATGTACCATCATTTTTATATGCACCAATACCATCTGATACATTTACACCAGTAGTATCATCAGCTGATGCAAAATGAGCATAGCCATCACGTTCATAAGCTTGAACAGCAATTTCATCGCTTTCAAATGATGAACCATCTGATTTAGTTACTTCAATTGTATAGTTACCAGCTTTAAGTCCTAAGATATCAGCACGAGCTATACCACTATTTAATCTAATTAATTCTTTATCAATAGCTGTTGATGTAGAACTACCTTTAAGCTTATATTTAACAGAAACATTATTTAAGCTAGAATCTGCCCATTCAATATATGCGCCTTCATTATATGAAGCACATACATAAGGAAGAGCTTCTACTTCTTCAAATACTGCATATAAAACTAAATTAGAGCTAATTTTATTGTTAAAGTCATAATTAATAGAATCAGATTCAGATTCTCTCCATCCTACAAAGCGATATCCAGCCTTTGTAGGGTTAGTTGTAGGAGCCTCTACATTATTATTTTCTTTAATAGTCTTAGTATCAATTGTAGAATTACCATTTTTGAATGTAACTGTATATACATTTACATATTTAGCATATAAAGTTAAATCAGATGTAACCGGATCATTAAAGTTATATTTTACATTTAAAGATGCATCTTTATACCAGCCTTCAAAAGACTTACCCGTCTTATCTTCTGGAGTAAATGAGGTTACCTTTTCACCATTCTTAACAGTCTTTTCAGTAATGCTTGTAGTACCATCTTTAAAAACTACATTAAACTTTTGAACAAATCTTGCATATAAATTTAATGAGCTGTTAACAGCACTATTAAAATCATATGGAGTTGTTGCTGTATCGCTTATAAACCAACCAACAAAGCTATATCCTTCTTTTACAGGATCTGCAGGCTTTGATACCTTAGTTCCAGTAGCAATCTCATTTGTTGATAACACATTAGTACCATTATAGAATGTTACATTATATGTTGTGTTTTCATTATTAACATTTGGATTATCAACTGGATTAGTGGTGTTACCACCATTGTTATTATCATCTGGATTAGTAGTACTACCACTATTGTTATTATCGTCATCCGTCTTTTTTGAAGGATCATCTTCTACAACCTTATTTTGGTCAGTAATAGTACCTTCAATATTAATGTGACAGCTAGCTAATGTTGCTAAACCTATCAATGGTAAAATTAAGTATTTTTTCTTCTTCATAATTTTTTACCTCCAACTTCTATTATACCATTTTTAGAAAGCGCTTTCAATAAAAACATATCAAAAGACTGCTTTTGATAATACTTATTTAGTATACTTATATACTAAAAACACCGCCTTGATTTAATCAAAGCGATGTTTTTAATTAATTAGCATG
>JAEELC010000114.1 GCA_016288675.1 Acholeplasmatales bacterium
CATTCTCTTAGTCTTAATAAGAGTACTACCAACTTGTTCACCCATAGGTTCAATACCTAAATCGGCACCCAGATTAAATAATGCAATACCAATTATTAAGAGTATAGAACATAATATAAATGTAATTATTTCTTGAGATGTTAAATTTATTAAAGGAGTTGCGGCAAGTATTAAAACCAATATAGAAATTGGTAAGACACTTAGGGAAGCTTCTTTAAATTTTGCGAGCAATCTTTTACCCATATAATCACCTCAATCTTTCTAAATTCATTATAACACAGTAAAAAAAATAATGGTTTAAATAAAAGAAAAAAAGTATCATAAAATGATACTTATAAATTCAAATGGCAGGACTAGTTGGGTTCGAACCAACGAATGATGGATTCAGAGTCCATTGCCTTTCCACTTGGCTATAGTCCTATTTTTAAATTCGAATTAATTATACTACTATTAAATTTAAAAATAAAGAACTCAAAGCTTTAATAAAAGTGTTTTGAGTTATAATAAAGCACATTAATGATGTTAATGAACACACCAAAGTGCAAATACATATAATTAAATAAATATAATTATTTTTTTCTATCATATAAACAAATTATTCCTTCCCCTTCTATAAGCTTTTATAGTTATGAGTACAACATAACCGTTATTCAGCCAAATTATAGATTACTTTTAATACTATTTTAATATATCAAGAAAAAAATCAATTAATTTATGGAATAATTTGTAATCTTCATATAATAATCATTATGAAATCTCAAAGCAAAGCACAACATTAGTCACTTAAAGTTGAATTTTTTAGTTAATAGAAAAATATAAGCACCTTAAGAATAACTTAAGGTGTTATTAAATAGAAGCTTGTTTACGAACAATTTTAGATATAAATCTCTTTGGTACTAAATGAGAAAAAGTATGGGCTAGCTTAATAGATAATCCAGGTACAATAATAAATTTACCCTTTAGGAATTTCTTAACTGTATATTTGCCAACATATTGGCTAGACAAGCTTTTAATATTAAATTTAGTATTAGCAACCTCTTCAAAACGAGTTTTAACAGGACCTGGACATAAAACTGAAATACTAACTTTAGATTTTTTATCTTTCAATTCTCTATAATAACCATGAGCTAAGCTATATGCAAAAGCTTTTGTAGCATAATATACATTCATATATGGTGCTACACCAAATGCTGCAGCACTAGCAACAATTAAAACCTTTCCTTTATTATTTTCCATAAAACGAAGTAAGAAGCTTTTTGTAAGAATTAATGTTGCAATATCATTTACTTTTACCATATTAATTTCTTTTCTTAAATCTGTTTTATTTATATATCCAATATCACCAAAACCAGCATTATTAATAAATATTTCTATATCATATTTTTTTGATTCTTCAACAAGCTTGAAGCATTCTTCTTCGCTAGTCAAATCATATGTTAGATTTATAACATTTGTCTTTACCTGTTCTTTAATTTGATCTGTATCACCATAGTGACGACTAACCAAAATTAAATCATATCCCTTTTTTCCTAAATTAATAGCGATATCTTTTCCAATACCACTTGTTCCACCAGTAATTAATGCGTACATATAATATTCTCCTTTTAATATATCTTCATTTTAACATTAAAAAAGAATATGATGTTGTAATACGCAAAAAAGAATGTGGCATAAACCACATTCTTTAATTAGTCTTTAATTTCTTTAATATCCTCAATATTTCTTGTATTTTCATGTAAATATTTGCTATCAATAATTAAGTTTACAAAACAACCAATAACAAGACCTACAATTAATGAAAGAACTACTGTTACTGCTGAAGAGATTCCACCGCTTGCAACAATAACAGATGCATTTTCATATGATACCTTTGAATTATTTGAAATAACATCCTTTTGTGCATTCTTAAAATCATTAGTATATGTTTCTAATTGATTCTTATAAACTGTTTCAAGTTTTTCATCAAATTCAGCCTTAGTTGATACTGAATTATTAATATCACTAAAGATATCATTAAAATCAGCGAAAATACCAGATTTAGTTAATTTCTCATAATCGCTTACAAACTTCTCATGATTTGTAGAATATTGATCTTGACGAGCAATCTTACGAAGGCTATTCTTCATTTCAGCTTTAATGTCTACATTTTGAACAGTAAGCTTTTGAATTTGTTCATTATATGCAGAAAGTTCAAGAGATTGTACACCCTTATCATTAGCAATTGACAATAATTCAGTAACAATAGCCTTTAAGTTTAAAATCTTTTCTTGATTATTAGTATAAGTGTTATATAAATCATCAATATTAGCCTTTAAGATAACATTATAAGTTGTATAATCTTTTACAAAACCACTATTGTTTATTTCAATTTGTAATGAATCAATAGGATGATTCTTGAAATAAGTTTCTAAAATTGCTTGTTGTTGAGAGATTGTATTATTATTAAATGGTTCACCTTGTAATTTAACATCACCATAAGTTTCAACTAAAGTCTTATAATTCTCATTTAATAAAGCATATTGATCTTTTAAATAAGAAACTTGGTTATCATAAATTAGAGATTTATTATATGAATCAAAATTTGATGTATAATTCATTTCATCAAGCATATTAATTGTTTCATAAACTGGAACACTAGCAATAGCTTTTACAAAGTTTTTAGCTTGTTCAGCTGACTTATAATATTTTTGATAAGTTGTAATAGTATAATATGACTTAGTTACAACTGATGAATCCTTAGTATCTCTAACGTCCTTTTTAGAAATAGAAATACCTCCATTTTTAACTAAATCTTCAACTGATATATTCTTAAATGATTCATCGCTATCTTTAACCTTTTGCAAAGTGTCTAAAGTAACTAAATTCTTATAATCAAATTTTGAACCATCAATATATTTTTCTTCTTGAACTCCTGTAAGTGTCCAATTAAAATCAGCGCTATAAATTTTCTTCCCTTTGTTATATACAAAAGTAATAGCCATAATTATTACTAATGCAGTACCAATAGTTACCATTAATAATAATTTCCATCTTCTAAACATTACTTTAAATAATTGTCCTAAAGTAATTCCATCTTCTTGCATATCTTCCATAGAATTCCTCCTCTTTTAAACTCTTTGATTTTATTATAAAACATTTAAAATCTATATTCAAATAAAAATGTTAAAAAATGTCGATTTTTTCCCATGGTTACAAACATAAAAAAGAATAAAAGGACTTTTTGCAAAGTCCTTTTAAAATTTCTATTTTTTAGTCGTTTTACCAGGTGAAGCCTTCTTTGGAGTAGACTTTTTAGCAACTGGTTTTTTTACGGTTTCATTCTTTAAAGTTGTCTTTTTTACCTGAGTTTTAGTCTCTTTTTTAGTTTCAGACTTTTTAGAAGTTAACACTTTTTTACTTCCTGTATTTTCTGCACTAGCACTTGAATAAGATTTGTCTTCAGCAACTCTTGTTGTGGCTACCATTTTTCTTTGATGAGCTTTTCTTTTCTTTTCTTCTAATTCTTCTAATGTATATTCTTTTCTAGTAATTAAATCTTGTCCCTTAGGACTAGCCAGTGCTAAATCCAACATCAATTTTCTTCTTTTAATTTCAACAATAGAATCTTTAAATCTGCTAGTAACACCTTCAGCTAAAATATTTTCGCCACGCTTAAATGGAGCAATCATTGTCTTATACATGACAGGTCTATTTAATAGCATTTCAAATTCAAGATTTTGAACATAATAATTAAAACGCGCTAAACGTTCTAAGCTAGTATCACCATCAGCAAAGAAATTATCTATATCGGCTGATATTTTTGCACAGTTTTCGCTAGTCTTTTTACAACCTGATAAATTTCTAATAATTGGTATTACTAAAGGGTAAAAACCAATAATAAGTTGGAAATAAGCTGATGTTTCATTCTTAACAAGTGCAAGAGAAATAAACGCTGCAAGTATTCCGAATAAAATAACCACATATATATAGAACATTCTTGATAATAAATAATTATTTTTTGCACTATCAACTCGTACTATATATAAATATGCATATTCATCAGGAATATCTTCTGGAACATAATCAAAAGGCTTCTGTTTAGTTTTTTTAAGCTTAGCCATACCTTTTCTAATTGCAAGCTCATTTAAATCATTAATGTACTCTCTATCATATTCCATTTTAGAAAATGTACCGCCAGTAATTTCGCATTCATAAAACTGACGTTCAAGGATAGCTTTTTCTTTATGATTTGATAAAAATTGTCCTATCAATTCATTTATTAATGTAATTAAAAAGGAAATGATTGTTGAAACAAATGACAAATTTTTAATATCTTTTAGTTGAGGTGTAACTGTTAATACAATTGGAATAATTGCAATAAAATAAAGACCCAACTTAAACAATTTGGATTCGAAAAATAATTGTTTGGATGCAAATTTAATTCTTAGGTTATTAACCTGTAAACTTCGTTCAGACACACTATTCATAGGATCACCTTGCTTATCAAAATTTCTATTATTATTATAACTTTTTTACACATTTTTGTCAATTTTTGTCGAGAAAAAGACCTATCCGAGAGGATAGGCCTATATTTTTTATTTAACTGTTTCATATTTCAAACTAGTTGCATAGTCAAATGGTTTGTAGTTTTTATTAACTTCTGTACCATTTTCTTTTGCTATAGAAGCAACAAGCTTAGATAAACGCTTAATAGAAAGACTAGATTTACACTTCATGTAGAAAGGAGTTTTTACATGAGCTTTTTTACTAGATACATCCTTATGTGGAACATTAGGATTTGTACTTGGATCAAGTGCTAAGAATACACGTATTCTTGATGGAGTTGAACCAATCTTAGCAATAAGCTTTTTTTTGATATAAATTTGATCATATGAATTAGTCATTTTATAAGTAACACCACTATACTTCATAAATTCATTCTTTACAATGTTATAAAGCTTTTTTAGTTCTGGTGTACCTTTAACAATTTTATCTCTTGCAGTCTTTTTCTCATTTTCTTTATAATAATTAAGATCACGATTTAATTGTGCAAAAGCTTCAACACCCATTTCCTCTTGAGCTTTATCAATCCATTGATCTTCGCCATATTTTTCTTTAAATTGGTCAATCATTGAATGGATTTCATCCTTAGATAATGTAGGCTTTTGATCAAGAGAATCTTCCTCATCATCAAAATCATCATCAAGATCATCATCAACATCATCTGTATCATCAAGATTTAAATCAAGTGCTTCGTTAGCTTCATCTTGTTTACGAGCAATTTCATCTTTATCAAGAACAACTTCATCATCATCTCTTTCAGAAAGTAGTCTTTGAAGTTCTTCACGCTCTACGCGAGCTTGTTCAAATTGATTTTGAATATCTTCTTGAACCTTTTTATTTTGAGCTTGGAATTGCTCTAATTGTTGTCTATTAGCTTCTTTTAAACGAGCAATTAGACCTTCAACATCTATTTGTTGTTGAGGCACTTGCTGATATGCAGGATAAGGATATGGTTGTTGATATACTTGCTGACCGTTTCTTAGAGAATCAATTTGTCTTTGTAGATTTGCTAATTCATCATTGCTTGAAAGCTCTTTAGCTTTTCTTAAATCCTCAAGTTCTCTCTTTAATCTATCAACCTCAGAGGTATCTTTATTTGGATTAGACTTTAAAGCTTGAATTTCTTTTCTTAAATCTTCAAGTTCTCTATTATGTCTTTCATCTTCTTGCGCACGCTTATTATCATCAAGCATCTTACGCATTTCATCAAGTTGCTTTCTTAAATCAATAATCTCTTTATTAGATTCTGTAATTGCAACTGCTTGATTATGATTGCTTTCCTCAGGTAAGCTTTCAGGAGCTTCTGTTGTTTGAACAAGTTCAGGATAAACGAAATCATAATGAGTCTTTAAGATTGGTTCAAATTGAGAAATTGGAATAGGTTTAGAAATATAATAACCTTGAATAACAAAGTCATGAGTAATATGACCTAAAATATTGATAGTATTTTCATCTTCAATACCTTCACAGACTATTTCAACGTTAAGTCTAGATAATAGGTTTAATACATTAACCGCAATATCCTTTTCTTTTTCAGTTGAAAGTCTATTTCTAAAGAAGAACATATCCATCTTAATAGTGTCATAAGGACAATTAACTAAGCTACCTAAAGTAGAATAATCTTTACCAAAGTCATCCATTGCAAGCTTATAACCTAATTGTCTTAAGTTCATAATGATACTTGAAAGATGTTGAGAGCCTTCCATATTAGCTGATTCTGTAATTTCAATTTCAATATCGCTTGGATTACAACCTGGATATTTATTTATAATATTTGTAATATCATCAATAAATGTTGGAGAATCAAAATTAATCTTTGAAATATTTACAGATAAAACTATTTTATATCCTTTTTGTTTTAATGTTTGAGCAATTGAACATGTATGTTCAAACATAACGAAATCTAGCTTTTTAATAAAACCATTCTTTTCAAATAGAGGAATAAAATCACCAGGATAGAAAACTACATTATGATTTTCATCTACCCAACGACACAATATTTCTCCACCAATAACATTACCAGTATGATAATCAACCTTAGGTTGAACATAAGCTGCAAATTGACGAGTTTCAAGAGCTTGGCTCTTAAGCTCGTTAATTGTTTTATATTTTTGGATAATGTCTGAAACAACTTGAGAATAATACCAAATATTAGATTGTCTAATATCAGAATAATTAATAATATTAAGTGTTTTATCAATTGCAGTTTGATAATCCTTCAAATCAACAGCTTCATTTACACCAAATTCAATTTTAAAATTATATACACCATAATTTTCAAAATATAATTCAGATAATCTATTACTAATATCTTTACATTTATTTCTTAAGTCTTCTTTATTCTTACCCTCTAATAATAAGATAAATTCTCTAAATTCAACTCTGCCAAGGGTCTCTCTTTTATCGAGACCCTTAAGCATAGTATCTGCAATATTATACATAAGTTCATCCTTATTAGGATATGTTGTGTATAAATAACCTAGGTTTGTAATTCTTACATTAATTAAACTAGGATTTTTGAATTTTTTCCCTTTACGCTTAAGATATTTGGCAAAACCATTTCTATTGAATGTACGAGATTCATTATCCATTAATAAGGCTACTCGCATTTGAATTCTATCATTAATTCTAAATGCAATAAGACCTATTGCTACAAACACACACATTGCAATAGTTAAATATATTTGCGCGGAGCCAAATTCGACGAGAATAAAATTAGTCATCGTATCATCCTCCTATCTTAGATTTCTTTTCTCTTCTTAGTAACTTTACCGTATTTATCTCTATTTACTGAAATTAATATAGCAGTTAATATTACAACGTCTGCAAGTAAAATTGCCCATACCCACCAACTAGTACCAATTTGTTCAAGGAATGTCTTCTTACGGCTTAGATTTAAAGTTACATAACTTGTTTCAGTACCATCAGTTACTTTTAATACAACTTGGTTAGAATCCTTAGTAGGAGCACTTACAACTTCTACATCAACTTCATTATTCTCTTGATCATATGTTATGTACTTTGTCCAGTCGATAGTAGTTACATCTGTTTTACCTACTTCTACTGTATAATTAGATTTATTTGAAACCTCATTAGTCTTCATTGAGTCATAAGCATTAGTGTCAACATCCCAATCCATTGGTGCACGTAATACTGAAATTGTATAAGTATTTTGAGTAGAACCATCTTCTGATTCACATACAACAATTACAGTATTCATACCAACCTTAAGGTTTTCATTGTTAAATACACTAATCTTAGCAATACTTTGAGCAGGTATAGCATCAACATCAATATGTTTAACCTTATTTGCTACTTCAAATGTACCATAATTAAATTCATTAGTTAAGAAGTTGAAATCATCAATGTTATCAATAATCTTCTTACTTGAATTCAATCCATCGATATCCATAGTCATGACTGAAGCATCAGCAGTTTCTTTACCAGCACGTACTAATGTAATTTGATATTCAGCATGACCACCACCATTACTTGTTACAGTATATACAACAGTAACAGCTGAGCTTGGTTCAATATTATTAGAAATAGCAATTGTATCAGCTGACTTAGGAGTAGTTTGCCACTTTAAGTCATCTACAATATTTGAAGCAGTTAAACCAAATTCAATATTGTCTAGATGAGCAATTAAAGTTTCATTTTCATAAGCATATTTTAATCTTACAGTATATTTCTTAGTATCTTTATCAAATTCAACTTCTTTGTTGTTATCAGCATCAAATAATGTACCATTTGTTAACTTTAATGATTCAATATATGGATCTTCTGGTCTACGAGTAATAATTACTTTATAGATTGAAGGTTCTGAATTATCTTCAGGTACACAAACAATATCAAATGAATTTTGACCAACAACAAGTGTTAGGTTACGATTTAG
>JAEELC010000115.1 GCA_016288675.1 Acholeplasmatales bacterium
TATCCATAAGAATAAAATCATATGTATTAATAGGTGAATTATTAAATTTATCTAATGCTTCTTTACCATCAGATACTATCTCAATATTAAATTTAAAATGTTGTAAATGATCCTTAATTACGATTTGGTTAATCATATTATCTTCAGCTACTAAAACTTTATATTTCGAATATTCTACTAAATCGTAATCGTTTAACTCGATAATATTTATATCTTCATCTTCAACTTTATCAAAGACAAATGTTAATGTTGTATTAGTACCTTCGTTTTCTTTACTTTCAACATTAATTTTACCATTTAATAATGTAATTAAAGATTTAGTTATTGCAAGACCTAAACCAGTTGAAGGCACGCCTTTAATCTTATTTTCTTGGCTAAATGGCTCAAACATATGTTTAGTAAATTCTTCACTCATACCAATACCATTATCTTTAATTGATATAGTTAATTCTACCTTATTATCAATAAGATCTTTAGCAAGTACGGTTAATATAATTTTACCATTTTCTTCAGTATATTTTATTGAATTACCTAAGATATTAATAATAATTTGGGTTAGCTTTGTTTGGTCAGCCTTAATATATAATTCATCGAAATTTTTAACCACATGGTAATCGAAATTCTTTTTCTTAATTTGTGGACTTACAACAACACTAATTTCATTTAATAACAAATTCAAACTGAATGGTTTATTGTCAGGATTAACCTTACCAGCTTCAAGTCTAGACATATTAAGTACATTTTCAACAATTGAAAGTAAATAATTACTTGAAAAACTTATTTTATCTAAAGTATCATCTAGTGCCGCATAATCTTTATCATCAAGACGTTCTTTAGCAATTTGATTCATACCTATAATACCATTCAATGGTGTACGAATTTCATGACTAACCCTAGATAAAAATTCAGTCTTTTCGTTAGCAGTCTTTTCAGCTTCATCAAGTTTACTTGCTATTTGTAAATGTTCATTTATATAATCTGTATTATCAGAAATAATAAGCACATACCATTTAACATCTGTATAATTGATTGAATAGAATTTTGCAGTGAACATAATTTTTTTACTAAGCTTTTTATTAAAATAATTATAATCCATTACATCTTCAATCTTAGCACCTGTAGCTACTTTTTCAAGAACTACCTCTCTTAAATTCACACCATTCATATCAAATATAGGTTCAGTAACTATTTGTTTTTTTGTTAAACCAAATAAATTCGTTAATTTATCTGATACAAAAGCAACTTTTAATGCACCATCAAATACAATAACGCCTTCGGTAAGGTTGTTAAGAACTTCTATAAATTTTGTCAAATTAGCAGTTGATCCAATACGCAGCCTATATCCTCTAACATATGAAAATGCATCGCTTAAAGAAAGGGTAAGGAATAAAACCAAACCAACATCAAGTAAAGTCCTTATTATTTGAATTTCATAATTATAATAATTTACTAATACTATAGATGATACAACATAAGTTATAGCAGTAACTATATGTAATATTAAAAAGAATTCTGATCGTTTATCCATAAGTACTCCTTTCTAGAAAATTAAAAGGTGAATTTCTTCACCTTAATTTACCTTTTAATTAAAACCAATCTGAAGGTATCTTAGCTTTTGAAGATTCATCTTTAGAAGTTTTAGCTTTTTCTTCTTTTGCTTCGTGTTTATCTTTCTTATTCTTCTTACCAAAGCCAAATAGACCACGCTTTTTTGGCTCTTGATAGAATAGATGATCAACACTATTATCTTGTTCTTCTTTTTCAGATAATAAATCTTCAACAGTGATTTTTTCTCTATTTAAATCAATATCTTCATCGCTTGTGTTAGCAAAAATTTCTGAAGCAAGGTTTTCAATGCCCATTTCTTTAGCTTTAAGTTCATAACCTGTAGCAACTACTGTAACAACAAGTTCATCACCTAAATTTCTAGAAATAGATGCACCTTGTATAATATTAATATTATTATCGCAAGAATTTCTAATTTCTGCTAAAGCATCTTGGATTTCATTTAAAGCAACATTATCACTAGCAGCAATATTAACAATTGCATCAGTAGCACCTGAAATAGATACTTCTAATAGACGAGAATGAATAGCCTTACGAGCAGCTTCAACTGCACGATTAGGACCACTAGCTACACCAATACCCATTAACGCAGTACCTTTGTCTTTCATAACAGTCTTAACGTCAGCTAAGTCTACATTTACAAGTCCAGGTAAGTTAATTATTTCAGCAATACCTTGTACACCTTGTCTTAAAACATCATCAACTTCACGGAATGCTTCAAGCATAGGTGTTGAAGGGTCAATAATTTGGAATAATCTTTGATTTGGAATAACAATTAAGGTATCAACATACTTTTTAATTTCTTCTAAACCTTTTGCAGCATTATTTGCGCGCGCAGGTCCTTCAAATGCGAAAGGTTTTGTTACAATACCTACTGTTAAGCATCCACTTTCCTTTGCAATACGTGCTACAACAGGTGCAGCTCCTGTACCTGTTCCACCACCCATACCACAAGTAATAAATACCATATCTGCCCCTTTAATAACTTCTCTTAAATCTTCTTCAGATTCAAGTGCAGCATTATAGCCAATTTCTGGCTTAGCACCAGCACCTAATCCATGTGTTAGTTGTGAACCGATTTGAATACGTACGTCAGCATGACTATATCTTAAATCTTGTGCATCAGTGTTAACAGCAATAAATTCAACGCCTTTAACATCGTAATCAATCATACGATCTACAGCATTTCCACCTGCTCCACCGACACCGATAACTTTTATTATAGCTTTTGAGTTGAACTCGCTCTCATTACCAAAAACCATAGAGCTTTCCTCCTTTTTGGAATCTTACATTTCTATTATTATTTTAAACTAAGATACGACAATTTTCAACACGTTCAAAGAATATAAAACAAGAAATATAAAGAAAAAAATTTGGCCATAAGACCAAATTTCTATCTTTTTATATTTTTCTTTCTTTTTATGTCATAAAGCATTTTATCTGCTCTATTTATAACGTTATTTATATTCTCATAATCTTGCTTTCTAGAAAAGCCAATAGAGATTTCTAATCTATAATCTTTATCTCCAGTATTAGCTTCTTCTACATTAGCTTGAAGTAGTGAAATAAATTTATAAGCTTTTTCATCATTATAATTTTTAGCAAATACTATAAATTCATCTCCACCATATCTACAAAATAACAATCGTGGGTCATTTTCACAAGTTTTTCTTAATGCATTAGCAAAGGCTTTTAAGGCATTATCTCCTTCAATATGACCATATTTATCATTAATAAGCTTGAAGTGATCCAAATCCATAATAAAGCAATAAATTCCTTGTTCATTCTTAAAGCTTGCATATAATCCTCTCATAAGAGCATTTCTATTATAAGTCTCAGTTAGCGGATCTAATGATATAACATTACCGAGTTTATTAATAAATAATGCTAATAAAGCAATAGATGTTGCAAAACATAATATAGGTAAATCTGTTAAAACAACTTGTAAAACAGCAGCGATAACAAGTGAAACAGGATATATTAAATATACTAAGGAGTCTTTTTTAATAAACTCATTTTGATTTTTAAAATAAAATCTAGTTGTATAAATAGAAGTACATACCATATATAATAAAGGAACTATTATGATTAAAAATGACATAATGTATCCTAATGTATCCACCCTATCTAAATCAAAATTAAAAATTACAACATAGTCAAAAATCAATTGTATGATAATAGGTATAAAGATTAATTTTCGCTTAACAGGCGAATCAACTATAACATTATTTATAGATAAGCCAATATAAAGTGTCCATACGTATGTCCCTAACCCAACAATTGTAACTTTGATAACTCTAATCCATTTCATAGCCTCTATTGGGTTAGGCATAATATTAAAATGACTTGCCGCCCAAAATATTTCAACTATAAAAAACAAGATATGTAAAAATATCAATTCAATGAAAAATTTATTTTTTGTTTCTATATTAATTTCTCTGAATGTTTTAGATGCGATAATAGCACAAATTATTATAGCAACAAAATTAGCTTCAGCATAGAAAAAGGTGAGTAATTTATTAGCGCTTAATTCTAATAGGTTCATAGCTCGCGTCCTTTCTTGTTTAATAAATACTTTTCCTTTATATAATTATAACAAAAAATATAGTAAAAAGCAAAAAATACCCCAGGCATAAGCCTAAGGTATTTTTTTTATTCAAAAACTAGAATGTTTCATGAATAGTACGTGAAATAACGTCGTCTTGTTGTTCCTTTGTTAACTTAATGAAGTTTACAGCATAACCTGAAACACGAATTGTTAATTGTGGGTACTTTTCTGGGTGAGCTTGAGCATCTAACAATGTTTCTCTGTTGAAAACATTAACGTTTAGATGGTAACCACCGTCTGAAACATAACCGTCTAGCATATTTACTAGATTATCTTCTCTCTTTGACATAATTTATGATCCTCCTTAAGAATTAATTAGTCTTCCTTACCTAATGCATTTGGAGTAATAGCAAATGTATTAGAAATACCATCTCTTGAGTTTTCATAGTTTAACTTAGCAACTGATTCTAGAGAAGCAAGAGCACCATGAGTATCACGACCGTGCATTGGGTTAGCACCTGGAGCTAGTGGTTCACCAGCCTTACGACCGTCTGGAGTATTACCAGTCTTCTTACCATAAACAACGTTTGAAGTAATTGTTAAGATTGACATTGTTGGCTCAGAATCTCTGTAAGTGTAGTGCTTACGGATGTCATTCATGAATGTATCAACTAGCCAGCAAGCTAATTCGTCTGCTCTGTCATCGTTGTTACCATACTTAGGGAAATCTCCTTCAATCTTAAAGTCAACAACTAAACCTTCTTCATCACGAATTGGAGTTACCTTTGCATACTTAATAGCTGATAATGAGTCAGCAGCACAAGATAAACCTGCAATACCTGTAGCGAAGAATCTATGAACCTTTGAATCATGTAAAGCCATTTCTAATGCTTCATATGAATACTTGTCATGCATGTAGTGGA
>JAEELC010000116.1 GCA_016288675.1 Acholeplasmatales bacterium
AAATAATATTGACGTTTCTTAGCTTCTTGAAGGTTGCCTGATCTAGAAACATCGCGTTTAAAACGACGAAGAGCATCATCGATTGATTCTTTTTCATGCACGATTGTTTTTGCCATAATTCACTAGGCCTCCTTCCGTTTTCAAAATCGTAAATTATTATACATAATTTTATAGAATTTGTAAATAGATTTTTTCGTTTTTTTGTTATTTTCTACTTAAATTCTTCAATGTTAATTAATTTATAATCTAAATTATTTAAATTCAATTCATGATCTACTAGTATAACTATCTTATTTTTAAGATTTTCTTTGATAAATTCTCTAACTAATCTCTTTGATGATAAATCAAGACCTGCAAATATCTCATCTAATATAATTAAATCTTTATTGCTAAAGGCCATGAATAATTTAATTAACAAAATCTTTTTTCTTTGACCAACTGATAAATTTAATCCATTGTTTTCAATAATAGAATTAAAATCAATATTAAATGTATTGCATAAAGAAATATATTTTTCTTCATCAAATAATTCTTTTAATAAAAGCTTATGATAATCTATTATTTTAAGATTTTGAAGCTTCTCATCTTGTCCTACATACAGTATTTTATTTAAATAGCTATTCTTATCTATGTCAGTTAAATTAATATCATTAATTCTTATTGCACCATCATTTATATTATATATACCCATAATAGCTTTAATAAGTGTTGATTTACCACTTCCATTTTTTCCTTTAAGCATATATAAATTAGGTTTGAAATCTAAATTTAAATTATTCAAGATATTCTTATCTAAATATTTAAAATTGACATTTTCAAATTTGATTTTAAAAACATTATCAATTTTATATTTTCCATTATTGTTTTTTAATTGCAGTACCATATCAATATTTTCAAAGCATACTTTTAATTTAAATATTTGTCTTAAATTAGATTCCATTATAGAGAATCCTGAAATAATTAAATCTGTAACTATAGAATAAAACAATATATTCTCTATAACAAATGATTTTGTAAAATAAGCAATAAATAATGACACTATAATAGATAAAGTACAATTATACCCATCTATAATTCCTTGATAAAACTGAGTTTTTGAATCCTCCTTTTGAGCAGCAATTCTAAACTTGTTCATATTATAATCATTAATATTATAAAAGTAATTATCAATCATATTTGTTTTTATTTCTACAATATTATCGCAAAAATCAATATCACTGGCTTGAATATTTTTTATAGCTTTATTTGTAATTCTTCCTACTGAAGATAATCTTCTTCTGATTAATAAGGTTATAATAAATCCAATTAAGCAACCACATAATAAAAATAATGTGGCTTTAGTATTTATAAATAATGAATAAATTATCATTGATATGATTATAAATAATGAACTAAAAATTTTTGGATAAAAGAATCCATAAATTCTAAACGCATCAAATGTATCACTAAATAATATTGATTTAATTTTATTTATACCTATTCTTTCTATCTCTAAATAATCAGAATAAATAATTTTATTCATCATTTCTTCTTTTAATTTCATAATGAATTTAGGCCCAAATAAATCTAATGATAAATACCATAATATAGAAAATAAAGCTTGTACTAAATATAAGCTAAATAGAATAAGAAAAGTTATTAATAAATGATTAATTTCAAAATTGTTTGTATCTATTTTTCTAATATAGAAATTAATTGATATTGGAATAATTACAATAGAAAATGTATTCAATATTATTGCAAATAAGCATATTAATAATTCTTTTTTACACTTAAAAAATATATTTAAATATTTCATATAATCCCCCCCATTTTAAAAAATAGTTTGTTTATACCTTTAAACAAAATTATAGCACACCAAATAAAAAAGCAAAATATTAAATAATTAATATCTTGCTTATATTTTAAAACTTTAGACCTTTATCTAAATCCTTAATCAATGTAGCATGCATATATTCACCCTCCATTGAATCAATGCGAACTAAGACCTTATGTCTTAATAAAGTTGGATCATATGGTAATAATACATGAAGATAATTTGATGCATGTCCTACGATATAATCGTCCTTATATTTAGTTTCAACGATTACTTCTTGAGTAGATCCAATAAATTTCATACAGTAATCATGCCAAAGCTCTTTAGATAATTCTATAAGCCTCTTTACACGTTCCTTTTTAACATTACCATCAACTTGATTCTTCATAGATGCAGCTGGTGTACCTTCACGTGGGCTATAAGGGAAAACATGTAATTCACTAAATCCAACTTTCTTGATAAAGTTATAGCAATCTTCAAAATCTTGATCAGTTTCTCCAGGGAAACCAACAATAACATCAGTAGTTAATGAAATATTAGGTCTAACTTCTCTTAACTTATTTACTCTATCTAAAAACTTAGCTGTATCATAATGTCTATTCATTAATTTTAAGATCTTATCGCTACCTGCTTGTAAAGGGATATGGATATGATCAGCAATCTTATTACTAGATGCCATTAATGAACATATAGTATCATTTACTTCATTAATTTCAATACTTGAAATACGTACACGAGATAATCTATTAACTTCAATCATATCTTTTATTAAATCTTTTAAATGATACTCAGGGCCACTTGAATATGCACCAATATGAATACCAGATAAAACTACTTCTTCATAACCTAAATCAACTATATTTTTAAGTTCCTCAAGAACTCTTTCTTTATCTTTACTTCTTACTGGTCCTCTTGCATATGGAATTATGCAATACGAACAGAAATTTGAACAACCATCTTCAATTTTTAAGAATGCACGAGTTGTTTCAAATTCAGTAGCTTCAAGCATTTCATAATCTTTTTGAGAACGTTCTTTTAAAATATGATCTTCTCTATGTCTATTATTATTCTTTAACATAGAATCAATTAATTCAATAGCCATTCTCTTATTACCATTACCAATAAGAATATCAGGTTCATCCATCTCTAAGGCTTGTTCATGATGACTTTGTGTGAAGCACCCCATAGCACATACAACAGCATCTTTATTTAAGCTTCTTGCATGTCTAATCATTTTTCTTGATTTAGCATCTGCTTGATTAGTTACTGAGCATGTATTAATAATATATGCATCTGCAACTGAGTCATTAGATACTACTTCATATCCTAATTTCTTAAATTCATCAGCTAAAGCATTAGATTCATAAATATTTACTTTGCAACCAAGTGTAATAAAACCTATTTTATACATTATTTTAACTCACTTTCATAACTAATTGCGGCAAGAGCGTATAAAGAAGCTGTTTCAGTTCTTAAAATACGTTTACCTAATCCTGAAGGTATAAATCCAAGCTTAGTTAAATATTTTACTTCTGTCTCGTCAATTCCACCTTCTGGCCCAATTAAAATAGCCATACGAGAACCTTCCTTCATTTTTAAAACCTCAGTTCTAAAATTAGAATATTCTCCTTGCTTAGCGCTTTCCTCATAAGCTAGTATTAATGAATCATAATTAGAAAAATCAATTTTCTTTAAATCAATAATTCCACCAAAATGAGCTTTACGAGTTCTATGGCTTTGTTCACTAGCTTCCTTCATAATTGTATCGTAGCGTAAAGTTTTAGCTTCAAGCTTTTTAGGATCTATTTTAACAATAGATCTCTTCATATTTACTGCATAAACTTTATTAACACCAAGTTCTGTAGAATGCTTACAAATATCGTCAAGCTTATCACCCTTAGGATAACCTTGATAAATATCAACAAAAAAAGGCAATTCAGTATCTAAACTCATTGCCTCTTCTTTTTTGAAATTAACAACATCTTTTTCAATAGAAACAATTGAGACTAGATACATCAAGGATTCATCAGTAACAATAAACTTATCACCAACACGTCCTCTCATTACACTACGGATATGAAACACATCATCCCCTGTAATTCTATTTTTCTCTAAATCTTCTTTTGAAATAAAATATTGTTGCATAATATCTTCCTTTATTTTTCGTTATAATTTTTTCTTACAATTGTCGCAATAACAAATGCAGCAAGTGAGATTGCTAAGAAAGAGAAATTACCCATTGTACCAACAAATACTGCGTTGAAAAATGAAGATTTTGCTTCAATAATATTGTATAAAACAGTAATAATAAAGCTGATTAGAGCTAATGCAATACTTACCATTGAACCAATATATGCAATATTAACTAATAAGTTTTCTTCATGCTTATGAGCTTCAACTAGTTTTTTATAAGTTTCATCATCAACATTATCTAATTCGATAACATCATAACCATATACTTTGTTATTTCCTTCTTTAGTAGATTCTCCTAATGTTTGAATAAAGAAGAAAGTACC
>JAEELC010000117.1 GCA_016288675.1 Acholeplasmatales bacterium
AACTGGGCACTACTAAAAAAGATAAAAAATATTTAACTGAAGTAGTATCTAAACTAGATAGCTTCGCTTTAGAAGAAAGAGCTTTTGAATGTGGAGCTTGTGCTTGTGTTCTTCGTGATAGAGAAGAATGGGAAGCTACAAAGGTAGGTCAAGCAGTTAAAGAAATGCCACTTATTCGCTTTAAGGATAGCTATCAAAAGAAAAAGCTTGATTTTGGTGATGAGTTAGATAGAGGTCCTTTAACAGGTATTAGAGTTCTTGATTTAACTCATATTATTGCAGGTCCTGCTTGTACTAGAATTCTAGCTGAATATGGTGCAGATGTTCTTTTAGTTCGTCGTGGTAAATTCAATCAACAAGAGCAAGCAATGCTAGAACTTGATGGATGGGCCGGTAAGGATTCTATTCAACTTGATTTAAATAAAGAAGAAGATTTATCAAAGATGAAGCAATTGATTAAGGAAGCACATGTAATTGTATACAGCTACCAAAATTCATGTTTTGATAAATTTGGTTTATCATTAGAGGAAATTAGATTAATCAATCCTAATATTATTTATTCTAATTTAATGTGCTTCTCAGATACTGAATGGGTTAATAGACCAGGATGGGCACCACTAGCAGAGGATATTACTGGCTTATCAATTAGAAATGGTTCTAAAGAAAAACCAGTTAATTTAAATGGTGTTCCTTTAGATTATATTCCTGGATTCATATTGGCATTAGGTACACTTATTGCAATTCGTAATAATTTGAAAGATCATACAATAAGTGATGTAACAACTTCACTTACTCGTGGGGCAATGCTGTTACATGAAACGACTGATTTATGTGCTAAAAAAGAAAATCCTAGTGAACAAACTAAGGTATTAACACATGGATTATCAAACGCATTTAATTCATCAAGAATATATGTAGAAACTAAAGCTATTGGTACAGTAGGATTCCCAGCTCCTGCTACATATCATACTAAATACAGACATCCTGAAATTAATATGGGATTTGCTGATGGCAGAACTGGTTTTAAAACTCATAAAAGATATTTATAATGTGCGATTTATTCGCACATTTTTTAAACTTTAATTAATATTATTATGAATTATTTAATAATTATGTTAAAATAATTACGTTTGAATTTATAGAATGTTAAGGAGCATTAAATAATGGCAAAAAGAGTATTAACACGTCAACAAGAAATTGAACGTTCAATTATATCTACATATAGAGGTAAGCTTTGGGCACCTTTTATAAGTGCTTTAAAGGACTATGAATTATTAAAGCCACATGATAAAGTATGTGTATGTATTTCGGGTGGTAAAGATTCAATGCTTATGGCAAAACTTTTCCAAGAATTAAAGAAACATTCTGACTTTGATTTTGAAGTTAAATATTTAGTTATGAATCCAGGTTATAATGATTATAATCTTCAAGTGATTAAAAATAATCTTGAAATATTAGGAATTCCTGCAGAAATTCATAATACTGATATTTTCCAAATTACTAATAACATAACTGAATCACCTTGCTATTTATGTGCTCGTATGCGTAGAGGAGCTTTATATAGAATAGCACAAGATATGGGATGTAATAAGATTGCTTTAGGACATCATTATGATGATGTAATTGAAACTTTTATGATGTCTATTTTAAATAATGGTAGTGTACAAACAATGCTTCCTAAGCTTCATTCTGAAAATTATGGTGGTATGGAGGTTATTAGACCATTATATTTAATTCGCCAAAGAGACATTATTACTTGGCAAAATTTTAATAATCTTAAATTTATCCAATGTGCATGTAGATTTACAGAAAGTACATCTTTAGATAAAGATGGTAATAGTGCATCAAAAAGACTTGAAACACGTTCTATGATTGCTCAATTAGAAAAAGAAAATCCAGTTGTTGTTAAAAATATATTTAAAGCTCAATCTAATATAAAATTAGATATGCTATTAGGTTATAAAAAAGATGGAGTATATCATAATTTCTTAGATGATTATGAATCTAAAGGTACTCAAGAAGAATAAGAAAGGTATTAACCTTTCTTTTTTTAAAAATATATAGTAAATTAATAATTGGTGATTATATGAAAGATGATGTTTTAATTATTAAATACAATCAAGAAACTGATATGCCTAATATCTGTTTTTTAAAGGGAGATACTAAAAGCTTATTAATTGATTGTGGTGGTGGCCCTAAAATGGCTAAATGCATTAAAAATAAAATAATTATCGATCCGGATTATATATTATTGACTCATTATCATTGGGATCATTCCTTTGGTGCTCCATATTATAAATCAAATGTCTTATCTAGTGCATTTACATATAATAAATTAAAAGAACATAAAGATATTTGTATTAATAATATTGATGATATTATAAGTGATAATTTAGAACCATTATTTTGTAAACCTCATCTTGAATTAGAATATGATAATATTAAAGAATTAAATATTAAATTACCTGATGAAATAATTGAATCTAAAACATTAGATTTGGGAAATAGAATAATAGATATTTATAGTGTAGTTTCTCCTCACACAGAAGGCTCCCTTATTGCATATGATAGAAATTCTAAATATTTATTTATAGGTGATGCTGATTGTGGCTATATTAAAGGAATAGATTTTTATAATGATTCTTTAAAATTATACAAATTTTTAAATTTTATAATTAATATTCCCTTTAAGTATATAGTTAAAGGTCATGATGATATAAAAACTAGAGAAGAATATTTTAAAGAATTTAATAATCTCTAATTAGTAACAGAATTATAAAGAATCTTTTTAGATTCTTTTTTCTTTTTTATATTGTGTTATAATTAAATTATAGAAAAGAGAGGTTATATATGGAAAATTTTAAATATTTTACACCTACAAAAATATATTTTGGAAAAGATTCAATTAATAATCTTACTGATATTTTATCTTTATTTGGTAAAAATATCCTTATAACTTATGGAGGAGGTTCAATTAAAAAAATTGGACTATATGACAAAGTAAAGAGCTTACTTAAAGATAAAAATATATATGAGCTTAGTGGTATAGAACCAAATCCAAAATATAACCCATCAGTACTTGATGGTGTTAAGATTTGTAAAGATAAGAAAATTGATGTTGTATTATCAGTAGGTGGAGGTTCTGTACTAGATTGTTCAAAAGCTATCTGTGCAGGTGCTTGTTATGACGGAGATCCATGGGATTTAATCACATATAAGGCTCCAGTTAAAAAGGCATTGCCTTTAGTTGATATTATTACACTAGCTGCAACTGGTAGTGAATATGATAATGGTGCTGTAATTTCTAGAACTGAAACAAATGATAAGATGGGATTTTGTTCTGATTTATTATTCCCATACGCTTCTATAATTGATCCGGTTTATACATTTACTGTTTCGCCATATCAAACTGCTGCAGGAGCAATAGATGCAATTAATCACGTAATGGAAGCTTATTTTGCTGAAAAACATTCTACATTAATGGATGGAATGAGTGAAGCTTGTATTAAATCAATTATTAAATATACACCTATTGCATTGAAAAATCCTAATGATTATAACGCTCGTGCTGAAATTATGTTATCAGCAACACTTGCATGTAATGGTATATTATCTTTAGGTAATTCATCATCAGGTTGGCCAATGCATGCTATTGAACATGCACTATCAGCATATTTTGATATTACACATGGAGTAGGATTAGGAATTATTGCACCACGCTGGATGAAATATATTTTATCAGATAAAACAATTAATAGATTTGTATCATTTGGAACTCATGTTTTTGATATTGATTCATCATTATCAAAAGAAGAAATTGCAAAGGAAACTATTTGCAAGGTTTACGATATATTTGCTTCATTTAATATCCCTATGACATTAACCGAAGTTGGTATTAAGGAATCTGATTTAAAAGAAATTGCGCATCATATCGCTATTAATGAGGGCTTAGATAAAGCTTGGGCATCTTTAAATGAAAATGACATTTTAAATATTTTAAAAGATTGTTTATAATGTATGAGTTTGTCTATAAATTAAAAACTGATTATTCATTTAGAAGTGTTATATTTGGACTTGGTAGTTTATTAACATCTGTTTTTATGGGAATACTTAATTTATTATTAGGTATAATTAAACACGCAGATTGGAATTTTGCCATTGCTGTGTTTTATTTTATATTCATTATTTTAAGATTTACAGTTTTTTTAATTGAATATCTCATAAAAAATAAAACAGAAGAAGAGAAAAAGCAAATAAGATATAATACATTTCTTTTCTATGGCTTAGTATTAATAATATTAGATTTATCTCTATCATATCCTATTAGCTTAACTTATTATAAAGAAAAGTCTATTTATACAAATACAATAATCGCAATTGCCTTTGCTGCATATACAACAATGAGACTTGCAATTGCAGTTACTAATTTAAAAAAGACACACAATATTGAAAAATATAGCTTAAGTATAAGAACACTTAAAATTATTTCATTTACCCAAGCATTAGTATCATTAATAACTTTCCAAAATGTTATGATATTAACTTTTGGAAGTTATGATCATAGCCTTAAAATTATTAGTATTATTTTTAATGGTATAGTAGTAGCAATTATATTAATTATTACTATTTTAATGATTAGAAGTGGTATTAAATATCGCAAAATACAAAAAGAGCTTAGCAATTAGGCTCTTTTTCGTTTATATAAAGATTATTTTTTGTTATAATATATATGGTGGTAAAAAATGAGAGGATTATATATCCATATTCCATTTTGTAAGCATATCTGTTCATATTGCGATTTTGCAAAAGTAGTTACTTTCAAAATCGATAAGATGAAGACATACTTAGATTATTTAATTAAAGAATTAAAAAGCTATCAAGAAGAAATTAAAAGTGTTGATACCATCTTTATTGGTGGTGGTACACCAAATGCTCTTCCTGATGACTTTCTAGAACAACTTTTATCAAATGTTTTAGAATTAACAAAAAATAATCAAATAACTGAATATAGTATTGAATGTAATCCTGAACTTGTTACTGATACACAAGCTGCCATGTTTAAGAAATATGGAATAACTCGTGTATCCTTAGGTGCTGAATCATTTAATGATAAGATTTTATTAAAATTAGGTCGTCACCATAAAAAAGAAGATATCATTAATGCTGTAAAGATTTTTAAAAAACATAATCTTAATAATATTAATGTTGATTTAATTTTTGGCCACCCATATGACACTATAGATCTTGTTAAAGAAAATTTAAAAGACTTCTATAATTTATCTATCCCTCATATTTCATATTATTCAATGATATTAGAAGATAAGACTATATTTAAATATTTATATGATTTAAAAAAGATAGAATTACCTGATGAAGATATTGTTGCAGATATGTATGAGTATATAATGTCTGATTTGAAAAAGCATCATTATAATCAGTATGAAATTTCAAATTTTGCAAAAGATGGATATGAATCACTTCATAATAAAATTTATTGGGAATGTGATAATTATATAGGTGTAGGACTAGCTGCTTCAGGATATTTAAATAATGTTCGTTATACTAATTCTTATAATTTTGATTCATATTATAA
>JAEELC010000118.1 GCA_016288675.1 Acholeplasmatales bacterium
ATATTAGTTATCTCTTTAATTTTAGCAATTCCAGCAGAAGGAATAGCTATAACAATTCTTTTAGCTTCAAGTTTTTTAGCAATTTCATTAATATTTATAATTGGTCCGTAGACTTTAACCCCATTAATTAGTGTTCCTATTTTATCTTTAGAATCATCTACAAAACCAACAATCTTATAGCCAAATTCTTTAGTACGTCCAAGTTCAGTTTGAACCATAGCACCGGCGCTACCAGCACCAATAATTACAGTTCTAACCAATTCCTTATTATTCTTGCCTTTAGCTTTGTAAAAATATGTGAAATAAATGGACATTGCAAATCTTGTAATAACAAGATATGCAAATTCCATTAGCATCATTGCAACATATATTGTATCCTTATATCCAGTATATTTACTAATATATGGAACTAAAGATAGAACTAAGAATATCAAATCTAAACAAAGTATCATTATAATTAGCTTTGTTAAATTTCTTCTAATTGAATACATCCAAAGATATTTATATGTGCCAAGAATAAATCCTACACCAACTTTAATTAAAGATATAACTAAAGTTGTAAGGATAAATCCTTTATTTAGATTTGCAGGATCTTTTGTAATTAAAAGAGCACCTAATATCGAAATTAATATAAAGGCTATAAAATCCCCAAGTGCTATACCAACATTATATAATAATTTCTTATTCATATAGCACTCCTTATTCTACAGTAACTGACTTAGCTAAGTTCTTAGGCTTATCCGGATCAATTCCTTTATTAACACTTACATAATATGATAGTAATTGAAGAGGAATAATTGCAAGAGATGGGGCAAATATATCTTCAATTTCTGGCACATATACTTGATCATTTGAAGCTTGATCAACTTTGTAATTGCCATAAGTTGTAAGTGCAATAACACTACCTTCACGAGCTCTAATTTCAACCATATTTGATTGAGTCTTTTCAAATAAGTCTTCTTGAGTTAATACTGCAACAGTTGCAACATGTTCATCAATTAATGAAATAGTACCATGCTTTAACTCACCTGCTGCATATGCATTAGCATTAATGTATGTTATTTCTTTTAATTTCAAAGCGCCTTCCATACATAATGCGTAATCAATACCTCTACCGATAAAGAATACATCACGCATACTTAAGAACTTATTTGCAAGCTTTTGTATTTCTACTTTCTCATCTAAGATTTCATTAATCTTAGATGGAATTTGCTTAAGCTCATTAATATAATATTCATATTTCTTTTCATCAACTAAGCCTTTAGCATATCCCATTTGAACTGCAAGTAAATATAATACAATTAATTGACAGCTATAAGCTTTAGTTGTAGCTACAGATATTTCAGGTCCTGCATAAGTTAAAGCTGTAATATCAGCATCACGAGTAATTGTAGAACCTTTAACATTTACAATAGCCATTGTATTTAATCCACATTCTTTAGCTTTAATCATAGCTTCATAAGTATCTTTTGTTTCACCAGATTGTGAAATAACAATAGCTAAGCCATTTTTATTTAAAGGATAATTTCTATACTTAAATTCACTAGCTAAATCTACTCTAACTGGAATGTTGCACATGCTCTCAATAATATATTGTGCAACAATACCAGTATGATATGCTGAACCACAAGCAAATATATAAATGTTTTCATATTTGCTTAGCATTTCTTTTGATAGTCCAATACTATCAAAGTCAATCTTATTGTCTTTGATATAAGCATTAAGAGTATCTTCTACAACACGAGGTTGTTCCTCGATTTCCTTAATCATAAAATGAGGATAATTACCTTTACATGCAGCATCAGCTTTCCAATCAATATTTACTAACTTTTTAGTTGAAGTAATATCAGTACCATCTAGATTATAGAAAGTAACATTACCACCTTCAAGACATCCACATTCATAATCTTCTACATAATATACTTGATTAGCGTATTCAAGTATAGCAGGAACGTCAGATGCAAGGAATGATTCATCTTTACCTTTTGCAATAATTAAAGGACTTCCTTTTTTTGCAAACCAAATTTGGTTTGGATAATCCTTAAACATAATTGCAACAGCATAAGAACCACGAGCACGAACCATTACTTTATTAATTGCGTCAACTGGACCAATATTATATTTCTTATAATAATAATCAGCTAATTTAATTAATACCTCTGTATCTGTTTGAGAATAGAAAGTATATCCTTTATTTATAAGTTTTTCTTTTAATTCTTGATAGTTTTCAATAATACCATTATGAACACCAACAACATTCATATCATCAGAGCAATGAGGATGAGCATTAAGTTCACTTGGTGCACCATGAGTTGCCCAACGTGTATGTCCAACACCAACAAATCCTGGCACAGTTTTACCATTATTAGTTTTATCTAATAAATGTTTAAGTTTTCCTTTAGCTTTAACAATTAAAGGATTATCTAATCCATTTCTAACTGCAATACCTGCAGAATCATAGCCTCTATATTCTAGTTTAGATAAACCAGATAATAGAACTTCAGCAGCAGGTTTTGTACCAATATATCCTACAATACCACACATAATTACTATCTCCTTTAACAAATAACTAAATGTATATATTATTTATTTGTTTTATTTGCCAATTCAGTTTTAACATTCTTAAAAAGAATGTTAAATAACATTTAATATATTATACCGCAATAGCCATATTTATTCAAACTTAATTTGTCGCTTTTTGGCAATTGTTATATGACAAATTAAAGAAAACGATAATATTTTTATTCCAATCAAAAAATAAGTTATAATTATATTGATCAATCTTACAATTCTTAAAACACAAGGAGGTTTATTATGAAAGTTAAGAATTGTAATAAATTAACAC
>JAEELC010000119.1 GCA_016288675.1 Acholeplasmatales bacterium
ATCATGCACTTGCTAAATATTTAGTTCAACAAGGTTATGCTTACCCTTGCTTTGCAACTGAAGAAGAACTAGAAGCTTTACGTGCTAGTCAAGAAGCTAATAAGGAAATGACTGGTTATTATGGTAAGTATGCTGTATGGCGTGATAGATCAATTGAAGATATTAAGGAAATGCTTGCAAAGAATGCTCCTTATGTATTACGTTTTAGAGTAAATGAAAATACACCTAAGAGAGTTGAAATTGATGATGTTATTAAAGGCCATTTAGATATGGATAACAACTTTAATGATTTCGTTCTTTTAAAGACTGATGGTATTCCAACATATCATTTTGCTCATGCATGTGATGATTATTTAATGGGTACAACTTATGTATTACGTGGTGATGAATGGATTGCATCTCTTCCTATTCATGTAGAATTATTTAACGCTTTAGGATTTAAGTTACCTCAATATGGGCATGTAGCTCCAGTTATGAAAAATGATGAAGGAAGCCGTAGAAAGCTTTCTAAGCGTAAGGACCCAGAATCTAATGCTGAATTCTATCTTGAAAATGGTTACCCAGCTAAAGCTTTATTTGTATACCTATTAACATTAATCAATTCTAATTTTGAAGAATGGTACACAGCAAATAAGGATAAAGATTTATCTGAATTTGAAGTTAAATTTGAAAACATGGGTGTATCAGGTCCATTATATGACTTAGATAAATTAAATAATATTTCTTCAGAAATTATTTATGAAAAGACAGCTAGTGAAAATTTAGAAAACTTACTAGCTTGGGCTCATGAATATAACAAGGAACTTGAAGAAAGATTTAATTCTAATTTAGATTTAGTTAAGAGAATCTTTGCTACTCAAGGATTTGAATCAAATGAGCATCGTAAGGATTTAATTAATTATGCATCATTTATGAATGCATTTGGTTATTTCTTTGCTGATAAATTTGAAGAAGTTCCAGCTGATCTTCATTCTAAGATTTTAGAAAATGTTAAAGAAGAAGACTTAAATGAAGTTGTTGATGGTCTAATCAACTACTTTAAGGAAAAGCAAGCTGGTAGCGAAAAGATGTTTAAGGATTTAGGTGCTGAATTAAGATATACTGATAAGAAGCATTATAAGGCTGATCCTAGTGCTTATCGTGGTATGATTATGCACTTATATCACATTTTAAATCTAGCTTTAACTCACCAAGAAAATTGTATGTCTAGTGATGATATTATTTCAGTACTTGGTTATGATGAAGTAATTAGAAGATTAAACTTAATTAAGTAAGACAATGAATTTAAGAAAAATAGTAATGAATTTGCGTGTAGAGCACGCTCTAAAAGGAAAATATCCTGTTGTGATTTTTACAATGCCAAATAATGGCGGTGTATCAAGAAGAGGAAAAAAATATTATATTATGACTTTTAGACAAAGTGAGAATGATTTATATTTTCACGCTCTAACACGTTTCACTCACAAATATAATCCTAAAGATGATTTCTCTTTACGTATTGATAAATTTAAACAATACACATTAGAATTCTTAAAGATTGGTGGAGCTAAAGCTTCACTAATCTCATATAAGAATGATTATTTCCCATTTGGTTTCTTTACGGGAACATATGATACAAAAGAAGGAGAAAATAATCTTGATTATATCTTATCAGAATTAAAAAATAGAGGCATTTCATATACCTCTAGAATTGATAGTGATATTAAGAAAGGAGAGCATAAGCATGAATAATAAGCAATTAAGCGAACGTGAACGTCAAGCGCTTATTAATAAGTTTGAACGCCCTTCTTCAAGAAAGAGTTCTAAAGAGAGAAACATGGAAATGTATAAACAACAAACAGACCGTAACTATAAAGACGGAGATAGGAACTAGGTGAGAATATGATTATTGGTGATTACAATAATTTACGTGTAGTAAGAAAGAGTGACCTTGGTTACATGCTTACTGATGACTCTAACGATGAAGTTTTACTTCACTTTAGAGAAGCTAAAAATGAATACAAGGAAAACGATAAGGTTAAAGCTTTTTTATATTATGATAAGAAGCATAGACTATGTGCTACAGAAAATGAGGTCAAGGTAACATTATCTCATCCTGGTTATGTAGAAGTTGTTGAAATTATTTCTGGTACTGGTGTATTTGTGTCAAATAATACTGGTAAGGATATTTTAATTTCCACTGACTATTTACCATATGATTTTTCATTATGGCCAGAAGTTGGTGATACATTACCTGTTTTATTAAAAATAAAGAGAGAAACAATATTTGCTAAACCTTTAAATCATTATGAATTAGTTGATCTTGCAGATTCTAATTCTAAATACGCTTTAAATGAAGTTGTAGAAGCACATGTTATTCATATATCAGAAGCTGGTATTTCACTTGCAACTGATGACTTTAAGCATATTTTTGTTCATAAAACAATGCTTAGAGGAAGATATCATGTTGGTCAAAAGGTTTCAACTAAGATTATTCATGTTAAAGATAATAATGAATACAATGGTTCTTTAATTAGCCAAAAGGAAGATCAAATTGATCCAGACAAAGAATATTTATTAAAGTATTTAAAGTCTCATAACGATTGTATGCCTTTAGATGCTAAATCAAAAAGTGAAGATGTAGAAAAACTATTACCATTATCTCGTAAAGCCTTCAAGCGTGCTCTTGGTGGATTATACAAGGATGAAAAAGTTTATTTTGAAGATGGTAAAACATATTTAAAGAAATAAATAAAATGAGATTGCGTTATGCAATCTCATTTATTGTTTCTTCTAAAGTTTTATATTTAGATTTGTTTTCTGGAGTTGGATCATATGCAATTTTATGAAAAGGATTGCATCTAATAAATCTCCAAAGAAGAAGTAATGAAGCTTTAAAAAAATTAAAGCGTTCATAACATTCTTTTCCATATTGGCTACATGTAGGTGTAAACCTGCATTTTTTTATTCCATTATGATGGCGATGCTGATACTTATTAATTAGCTTTAAAGCGAATTCATTAAGCATTTTCTTCTTCGTCTTCGTACTCTTCATCATCTTCAATAGTATATAATGGGAATACTATTTGATTTTTATGATCAATTTTATCTTCATCAATTAACTTGTCTACAAACATAATACCGTCTAAATGATCATATTCATGTTGGAATACAATAGCAGGATAACCTTCTAAACGTAATGTTTTAAAAGATAATTTGCCTGTGTTAAAGTCGTATAACCAAGTCTTTGCAACGATTTTATTGTTTCTTAAAACAACACCACAAGTATTTCTATCTACAGATAGACATCCTTCTCCACCTGGTAAATATGTCATTTCCTTAGAACGCTCAACTATTTTTGGGTTAACACAGCAAAATGAATAGTGCTTATTATCATCTAGGAAATCATCCATTTCGATAGCAAACATTCTCTTTGCTACACCAACTTGAGGAGCAGCAATACCAACACCTGGTCTAATTTTATATTTCTTAACAAGCTCATCAATTTGAGAAATCACTTCATATTCATGAAGTCCTTTAAGAGTTTCTAAATCCTCATCACTTAGTGGTAATGTAACTTCTTTACATTGTTCACGTAATACAGGATTTCCTTCTTTAGTAATATCATCAGATAAAAACATAATTATATCTCCTTTATAATTCTAATTGATTATACCACAATTTATAAATAATTACATATTTAAGACTTACTATGATATAATTAGAATTAAAGGTGAAGAAAATGATAGTATTAATTGGACCTAGTGCTAGCGGTAAAACTGCTGTAGGAAAATATTTAGAAGAAAAATATAATATTAGAAAAGTTGTAACATATACAACTCGTGATAAAAGAATTGGTGAAATAGAGGGTATTGATTATCATTACATTTCTCGAGAAGATTTTTTAGACAAACTAAGCAAACATTTCTTCTTTGAGACAATGGAATATAATAAGAATTTTTATGGAACAAGTATTGAATCATTAAAAGATGATTCATATTTAATCTTAGATATTACAGGATATAATTCTTATAAACAAAGCTCAATTAAGCTTATTCCTTTCTTCTTAGAAACTAGTAAAGCTTTAAGAAAAGAAAGAATGGAATATAGACAAGATAATCCTTTAAAGATTAAAGAACGTTTAGAACTAGATGATGTTAAATTTAATAAAGACTTGTTAGATTCTTCTGTACATATAATTAAAACTGATAATTTAACTATTGAAGAAGTTGGACAAGCTATTTATAAAATAATTAAGGAACAAATTTAATGGATAATAAACTATATGATATTTTAAACGATATCGCAAATGAATTTGTAAATCAAAATATTGTTAAAGAATATAAAGAATTAGATAAGATTATTTATGAAAAGTATCCTCATGAGCTTTTAATGTTTAATACAGCTAAGGAAAAATTAGAGGAAATGAAAAGGTATACAACAAAACTTGATATTTATAAACGTGATTTATCAATGGCTAAAGAAAAATTATATAGCCTTCCCGAAGTTAAAAGATATCTTTTTATTCAAAGAGAAATTCAAAAAGAATTAGATAAATTATCTAATGAAATATCTAAGAGATTATCTAATAAATTTAAAGAAAAGAAGGTACTATAATGGTTAAAAGAAGAAAACTTGTAATATATTATGATTCAAATATTGTATTAAATCAAATCAAAGATATTAAGTCATTAAATATTGTATATGCATCTGAAAATAATTATTTTTCAATAATTTATGTAGATGCAAATCAATTTGATGAATTATTTAAGAAGCTTTCAAATTCAAATTTAATCACAAAAATTGATGTTGATGATACAATTTTCGAATTTTAAATGTTTGTTAAGTAAAAATACTTGACACCACTGAAATTAGTGGTATAATTATACCGTATTAAATTAAAACAAAAAGGAGTGAAAAACGTATGGTAAAAATTAGATTACAAAGATTTGGTTCTCATAAGGCTCCAACTTATAGAATTGTAGCTGCAGATTCTAGATCTCCTCGTGACGGTAAGTTCCTTGAAATTTTAGGTACTTACAATCCAACAACTCAACCAGCTTCAGTAAAGCTTGATGTTGAAAAGATTGACGCTTGGGTAAACAAGGGTGCTCAATTAACAGTAACTGTTAAGAACCTTTTAAAAGCTGAAAAAGCTTCTAAGTAATTCGTGAGGTGGCGCACTGTGGGTAGTTTCGAAGAATTAATTCAAAATTTAATTACTCCACTTTTAGCTTATCCAGAGGATTTTGAAATTGAAAATCAAGGTGAGCAAGATGGATATTTTGTCTTTGATGTAAAAATTAAAGAGGACGATCTTGGTCGCGTCGTAGGAAAAGGTGGACATATAGCAAAGGCTATTAGAACTATCCTTTATGCTAAGGCTTCAAAAGACGGCAAAAAGGTTCGTTTAAATATCGATGCTAAGTAGGAATTATAAAGAACTCGTAAGAGTTCTTTTTTTTGTTACATTTGTATTATTTTGAACTATTTATGTTTTTTTGCACAAAATTTTATCTATATATTGATAATGTCAGCGCTTTTTTGTATAATTGCAGGTAAAGAAAAAAGGTCGAAAGCCTTAAAGAAAGCCCTTTTTTATTAAAGGGGATTGAAAAGGAAAAAGAGGAAAAAGAAAATGAAAAAAAGTATTAGAAAAGGATTAATAGCTTTAAGCTCACTAGCTGTTGTGGGGTCTTTAGCAAGCTGTAATGAAAATATCAGCGTAAAGATTGTTGATGCTGATGAGGTCATTGACGATGACTCAAATACAGATGGACCTGTAAGTAAACTTGATGACAACAAGGAAAAAGATACTAATGAGGATGAAAAGCCTTCAGAAGAAAAAAAGGAATGTGAACAAGGTAAGGATAATCCAGAACCTGCACATACACAATATTCAGTTGTGTTTAATGTTAATGGAAAGGTTGAAACAAAATCAGTTAACGAAAATGAAAAGGCTACTAAGCCAGCTGATCCAATTAAGGATGGAAAACTAGATGGTGATTTTAAGATTATTTATAAATTTGTTGGTTGGTTCACTGATTCAGAATTAACTAATGCATTTGATTTTAATAATCCTATTACAGGAAATATTAATTTATATGCAAAATTTGAAGAACAAAGAGTTGAAAAAATTGAAGTATCATTTGAAACAAATGGTGGTTCTAAAATTGATTCTTGTAAGCAATTTGCAGGTAAAATTCAAAAGCCAGCAAAACCCACAAAAGAAGGATATGAATTTGATGGCTGGTATAGTGATGAAGCATTAACTGAAAGCTTTGATTTTACTAAGGATGTTAACAAATCAATCAAGCTTTATGCAAAATATACAAAATTATATAAGGTTTCTTTTGACGGTAAGGTTGTATCTGTTAAAGAAAATTCTAAGGTAACAAAACCTGCTAACCCTACGAAGACTGGATGCAGATTTGCTGGTTGGTTTGAAAATGTTGAGAATGATACTCCATTTGATTTTAACAATTTAATTTCTCATGATATTGAATTACATGCTAAATTTGTTTCATTATATGATTTCTCAGCAAATAAAGAATTTAAGGTTTTAAAAACTGCTGGTGCTAATGAATCTGTTTATGGTGAATTTATGCCAACAGAACAATATAAATCATATTCTGTTTGGTATAAGGAAAGTAATGAAAATAGCTATAAACAAATGGACAATGAATTATTAAGATTATATAGCAATGAAAATGGTCTTTTTTATCGCTTTGATATTGTTGGATTAAAGGCTGGCTCTTATGATGTACAAATCATGGGTGATGATCAAATTCTTGCAACTGAAACAGGATTAAAAGCTGTAGCTTATGATAGATCTGGTTTTGCGTTCTCTAAGGATTCGACTTATAAATCAGCAAGTGGTGCATATAATGATGATGGTACTTTAAAGAAAAATGCTAAGGTAGTATATGTTGATAAATCTAACGCTAGTACGGTTAAGTGCACTATGACTGGTGATAAGAATAAATCAATTGAATGTACTGGTTTACAAGATATTATTAAGAATGCAGAAAAAGGTAATGATATCCTAGATATTCGTATTATTGGTTGTATTAATAAAGAAGATCTTGATAGAATTGATTCTTCAGCTGAAGGATTACAAATTAAAGGGTCAAGTAAATATCAAAATATGAATATTACAATTGAAGGTATTGGTGAAGATGCATCAATCAAGGGATTTGGTATGCTAATTAGAAATGCAGCCAATATCGAAATTAGAAATCTAGGTATGTTCCTTGCAATGGATGATGTAATTTCTCTAGATACAGCTAATGCAAATGTATGGATTCATAATAATGATTTCTATTATGGTAAGACAGGTGGAGACGCAGACCAAGCTAAGGGTGATGGTACAACTGATGTTAAGGGTGATTCACAATGGATTACATTCTCTTATAACCACTATGCAGATTCTGGTAAATCAAGCCTTTGTGGTATGAAGAGTGAAACGGGTCCAAACTATATTACATATCATCATAACTGGTTTGACCATTCAGATTCTAGACATCCTCGTATTAGAACTATGTCAGTACATGTATATAATAACTACTATGATGGTAATGCTAAATATGGTATTGGAACTACAACTGGTTCTAGCGCATTTGTTGAAGGTAACTATTTCAGAAATTGTAAATATCCAATGATGAGCTCTAAGCAAGGTACTGACGCTAAGGATCCTAAGGGTACATTCTCTGGTGAAGATGGTGGTATGATTAAAGCGTTTGATAATATTGTAATTGGTGCTAGCTCACTAGTATATCAAAACTCTAATAGCGGAACTGAAGCTCATAACGCTACATCATTTGATGCATATTTATCATCAACACGTGATGAAGTAATTGCTGATACAATTAAAACAGTTCAAGGTGGTACTTCATATAATAACTTTGATACTAAGGTTGATTTAGGTGTATATCATGTTGAATCTCCAGAAGAAGCTAAGGCTAGTGTATTAGCTAATGCTGGTAGATTAAATGGTGGAGACTTTAAGTGGACATTTACTGAAGCAGATGATAAAGATTATTCTGTAAATGCTAAATTAAAAGATGCTGTTACAAATTATAAGAATGATAATATTATCTCATCATTAAGTGAAACAATAACTCCTGTTACACCAACACCATCTCCAGAACCAACACCATCTCCTGAAGAACCAACTGAAAATAGTGGTTTTGTAAAAGGAACTATTGTTGAATTTAAGAAGGGTTCTAATAACGCAACTATTCCAAGTGATTCTAGAGTTGTATGTGCTGGAACTGTTGATACTAAGAAATCAATGACTTATAAGGATAAGAAATATTCAGTTTCTGCAAAGCTTGATTCTAAGGGTAGTATTAAATTTACTCTAACAGAAAAGATGACAGTTTATGTTGGCATCATGAATAAGGATGATACAAAGAAACCTGAAAATAATACTAAAGCTCCAATTAAGGTAGATGGAAAAGCTATTAATGAAGCAGGTTCTATTAGTGGAAAAGTATTTGCTCTTGAATTAGAAAAAGGAGACCATACAATTTCAAAAGCTGTTGAAAGTTATGTATTCTTCCTTGATTTTGAGTAATAAAAACTTAATGTGATTATAATAAAAGGATTATCTAAAATGGATAATCCTTTTAGTTTTTTAAGGAATAAATAATCTATTAATAAAAAAAACATTATTTTAACAGTTTAGATAGGCTTTAAGACTCAAAGTTACTCATTTTTTGACAAAAAAAATTAAAATTTTCTTAAAATGTGAATTTTTTTTAACATTTTTATATAATTTTCACACACTTTTTAAAATAAATGTGATATACTATAAATGTTCCCAAAAGGAACAAAATAACAATAATAAACAATAAACAAAACACTTGAAAATTATTTTTTTCAAAACTTGCTAGGGCTTTATGTTCTTATACATAACTCTCTCCCTTAAAATTTTTCGCCCTAGCAACCCCGAGGTCTAAGACTTTATCTTAGACCTTTTTTCTTTTATTACATTAAATTTGTAAGAATATATTGTATAATTAAAGAAAAAAGGAGAATAGAATATGAGTTATAAAGAAGGATATATTGTATGTTCTACGGATATACAAAATAGTATATTAGAAGAGAATGAAAAATCATCAGGATTTTTTAATTATAAATTTTTAACTGAAGAACAGTTTATTTCTATATTTTTAGGTACAGTAAAAGATGAAGCTATTACATTTTTAGTATCAAATACTAAATATTCTGTATCTGAAATTATGATGTATTTAGATAATATAACAAATGATTTATCTAATATTGATAATATTAGAATTAATAAGCTTAGAGAAATCA
>JAEELC010000120.1 GCA_016288675.1 Acholeplasmatales bacterium
ATTATATAAATCACTAATTGAGCAAAATTTACTAAATCATGAATAGAGAACACTTTATAATTATAATCTTCAAACTTTTTAGTAATTAAAGCAAAAACTGAATAGATTAAGAATAATAATGAAGTAAAACTGAAGAAAAATCCCATTATTATATATACATTCATATTAATAATCGATAATTTTGAAACCTTAACGGAATTTAATATACCAATAATTAAAAATATAACTGTAATGACAAAAGTAATAGAAGATTTAATTAGTACTTTTTTCATTATATTAACATTTTCATCTAATGTCGCTTTTTCTTCCTTAGTCATACTTCTATTCACCTCTTTCAAATATATCGTTAATTTGATTTAAATCTACTAAGATATCTCTCTTAGTACCCTTTCTTTCACTTACAATATTCATTTCTTCTAAGCATTGTACAATTCTTTGAGCTCTATTGAAGCCTAAACTAAAGTTTTGGCAAATAGAGTTAATTGAACAAGATTGGTTGATACAACACCATTTAGCAATCTCATACATTAAATCTTGAGATTCCTCATTTGTTGTTAAACCACCAAAGCCATCAGCAGTCTCACTTGATTCAAGATCCTTATGAGTTAATTGATAATCAGGCTTTGCTTGATTACAAATGAAATCAACAACCTTTTCAATTTCTTCATCAGGAATATAAGAGCCTTGAACACGTCTAGCAAAATTATCTTCTTTAAGAAGCATATCACCATAACCAAGTAAAGATTCAGCACCAACTTCATCTAAAATAGTTTGAGAGTCAACTTGGCTTGAAACACGGAATGCAAGTCTGCATTGAATATTAGCTTTAATTGTACCTTTTACTACGTCTACTGTTGGACGTTGAGTAGCAACAAGTAAATGGATACCTGCAGCACGAGCCTTTTGAGTAATACGTTGAATTGAGTCTTCAACATCTTGACCACAAGTCATCATTAAGTCTGCAAGTTCATCAATAACAATAACGATATAACACATCTTTTGCAATGTTGGATCTTCTTCAGCCTTTTCGTTATATGAAACAATATCACGAGCTCTAACAGTAGTAAATTGAGTAAAACGTCTTTCCATTTCATTTACTGCCCATTTTAACGCTGTACTAGCCATCTTAGGATCACTAATAACTGGTGTGATTTGATGAGGTAAATCATTATAGATTGAAAGTTCTACTTGCTTAGGGTCAATCATAATAAATTTAACTTGATTTGGCTTGCACTTTAATAGCATTGATACAGTTACAGTATTGATACGTACTGATTTGCCAGAACCAGTACCACCGGCAATTAAACCATGTGGCCATTTAGCAATATTTGAGTAAATAATATTACCATCAATGTCTTTACCTAAAACAACATTTAATGGCTTACCATCATTAATAAATTCTTCAGATAATGTATCACCAAATAATACAGTCTTACGTTTATCATTTGGAACTTCAATACCAACTGTACGCTTACCTGGAATAGGAGCTTGAATACGAATTGATTTAACACCAAGATTCATTTGTAAGTTATCTTGAATTGATAATACCTTACGTACATTAACACCAGTATCAAGTAAAATTTCATAACGTGTAAATGTAGGACCTAAAACATAATGAGATACAGAACCTGATATTGCAAATGATTGAAGAGTATTATTAATAATTTCTTCCTTCTCATGAATCCAATCAGGTAAAGAATCATCTTCATTTTTTGTACGAGAAAATAAATCAGCTGTTGGTAATTTATAATCTCTATAAGGATTAATGATAGAAGGCATTTCTAATGCTGTAGGCTCAATATAGCTAACATTTTGTTCTTCTTCATTAGCTAAATCATCAAATTCAGTATAGCTAGGCTTTTCTTCAAATACTTGAGAAGTTTTAACATGTAAATCAAAATCATTTTGCTCAGGATTGATTTTTTTAAGCTCTTCAAATAAAGGACTTGCCATAGCAGGTTCTTGAGCTTGAGCAAGTGGATCAGGAACATGAGTTGGATACATAGATGTATCTTTAGTTACCTTATGAGTAAATTTAGGATCATCAAATACTGAAGCCTCTTTACTTTCATATCTATTTCTTCTAACAATCGCAGTATTTTCATTTACATATTCACCGCGACTATTAAATTGTCTAGAAAAATAATTATCATTTTGATTAGTTTCTTCTTTTAATTCAGGTTTAAAATTCTCCATTTTTTGGAATGGATTGTAATCATCATCTGATTTATCATCATCAAACTCTAAACTAAAATCAATTCCGTTTTCTTCTTTAGGTTCATTATTAACTAAATCACTAGCACTCTTAATGAAATTAAATTCCTTTGATGCTTCCTTCTTATTATTAGTTGAAGCTTTAGCCTTTTCAATACGCACCTCAGAGCCATAAATTTCTTTAGCTTTTTCTAAATCAATTTGTTGGAATTCAGGAAATCTCGTACCATATTTAGCAATAAGTTCTTCATCACTAACTTTTCTTTGACCTTTATCTCTAAATGAATCATATTTTCTATCAGTATCACCTAAGTCTTCACTTGAATCATGATAGCTTAATTTTTCTTTAACACCAGTACCGAAAATAGGATTTACTAATGTGGATTTTACGAAATGATCTCTTGTTTTCTTTATTCCTTGATAAGGGCTAATAATTTGAGGAATAACATAATTAGTATTAGTAGCGCTTAAATTTTCTTTTTTCTTTTTACGAAAGAACATATAACTCATTCTCCTTTTTTTCCAAAGAATAAGAATCTTCTCTTTTTCTTTGGTTCTTCTTTAGGTTCATCTAAAAGAATTTGATTAGTTTCTTCATCTAATTCTTTTATTTCATCATTTGTTAAATTTTCTTTTACAGTATTATCTAAATCATTTACAAGTTCATCAATTCCACTATCAATAAAATTCTCTTCGTTATAAATAGATTTAGAATAAATCTTATAAGTTTCTTCACCAGCAACAGATATCATAACCTTACAAAGCTTGTTTAAGACAATATCAATAGCCTTAGATACAACAAATTTTCTAGCCCAATAAACAGGGTTTACAATATTAATTACTTTCTTTGCAGCATTAAATGCGTTAGATATCTTATATTTACGAGTCGCTTTAACAATACTGTTTTCCATAATGTTTTCTTTAAAATCATATAGGCCAACAATATAGCTAATTTTAAATTTTTTTAAAAATCTTAATCCTTTATGATCAAGTACCTCATCTAATCTCTTAGAAATATAGGTACCAAGCATTAAAGCTTCATCAATAGAAATTTCAAGAAGAGGATGCTTAGAAGTTGGATAAAATTTTTTAGCAATTGTTAAAATCAAATTTTTAGATATATCAATTGCATATTCAATATTTGAAGTATCTCCTCTTAATTTTTTATCATTAAACTGAATAGTTGCGTCATGAATAATATCAACAATTTCATTAGAATCAACACCAGTTGCCTTAGTCTTAATAATAAATTTTTTATTACGCATAGAGGATAACACTAAAATCAAATAAATTAAAACTGAAAGTGTTATACCTAGAAAAATACCGATAAGAAAGCTTATTAAAATGTTTACATTAAATTCAATTGCTATTAACATTTTATAATCCTCCTTATATCATTAATTATACAATAATTAATAGATATATTAAATATTTTATATCCTTTTTTTGCCATTTTTTGACATATTAAAGTTTTATGTATTTAAATAATTTAATTATTTGTTATAATATTAAATAAGTTAGAAAGGAGTAATAAATATGAATAAGCTAATTGTTTTAGATTTAGATGGAACATTATTAAATGAATATGGAAAAGTATCTGATTATTCAAAAAAATGTTTACAAGAATATGAAAAAAATAATAATCTTGTAGTCCTTACAAGTCAAAGAAATTATTCTGAAATGAGAATAATACACGAAAAGCTTAATCTAAGTTCTCCTTTGATTTCTTCTGGTGGTTCTGAGCTACATTTCTTTGATAATATCCACGATGATATAATACTATCGCTAGATAAAAATACTCTAAAAAAGTTTTATACTGAAAACGATTTTGCAATAGCTAGTGCTTTTTATCATTACAACACAAATTTATATATACATAAACGTTTACCAATATTAGAACCATTATATGGTATAACTTCAAATACAATTATTCATGATGGTGATTTTAAGACAATGGAACTTGAAGAGCCTAATATGATTTTTATGGTTGTATATTTAAAAGAAATAGAAAGCTTTAAAGAAAATTTTAAGAAATATGATGAATATTTAGAGCTTAAAGAAATTGGTAGAGACTTAAATTATGTATTATATTATTTAAATATTAAGAACGTAAATAAGATGTATGCCGTATTAGAATTAATGTTACATCTAAATTATAAATTAGAAGATTTAATCGTAGTTGGTGATTCAATTAAAGATAAAGAAATGCTAGAACTAGATGCATGTACTTGTGCTATGATTAATGGAGAAAAGGAAGCTAAAGAAGCTGCAAAATACATTTCTGAATACCCAAATACAGAAGATGGTTGCGTTAAATTTGTTAATAAAGTCTTAAACTTAAGCATATAAATAAAAAAGCTAAGAACTTAATTAGTTCTTAGCTTTTTCTTCGTCTATAATACCTGCTAATTTAAGTAAATAAATGGCGTTACTTGTTTGAGAAATGCCATCATGAATTTTATAATCAAATTTAATTTGATCATCCTCATAATGTTCTTCAAAATGGAAATTTGAAACATCATCTATTTTACACAATTCAGGATCATGTGTAGTAACAATAGAATAAATATTGTTTTTGTTTAATTTATCAATTGCTGATTTAGCACCAATAATTCTATCATGAGTATTAGTACCCTTAAAAATTTCATCGACTAAAACAAGCATTGGTAAATTTTCTTTAGTATATTCAACAATACCCTTAACACGTAAGATTTCGCCATAGAATGTAGAAATGTTATTATTAACATCATCTACAACCTTCATAGATGTAAATAGCTTCAAAATAGGCGCATTAAAACGTGTAGCACATACATCTGAACCTGCTAGGAATAATACATAGTTTGTACCTATAGAACGCATAAAAGTAGTCTTGCCACTCATATTTGAACCAGTGATAATATTTCTTCCAACAAATGTGAATGAATTTGGAATACAATTAATTTCATTAATTAAAGGATGTCTAATATTATCAAATTCAAATGTGCTTGAAACACTAGGAGTAACTGATTCTTCCTTAGTTAAGGAAATAGTAGCTAAAGAAATATATTTTTCAATATTACCAATAGAAACTAATGCTTCTTCAAAATGATCTTTATATTTCTTTTGCCAATTTTTATAGAAAATAGCTACATATAAAGTAGTCATAATAGTTGAATCAAATAAAATTTGGAATAATAAATTTTTTCTTGATTCAGCTAGACCAGATAATATATTAAATTCAATTATAGATTTCTTGCTTAAAAAGCTTACTTTTTTCTTTTCATTATTTAATAATTCATTATCAAAATTAGTGCTTGAAATAACCTCAACTAAATATTGATAACCATATAAAGTATGGTGAGCACTAGATAAATCATTAGATAATGAATTAAAATTAGATAATTCAAATGATTGAATAAAATATGAAATAGCTAATAATGCACCTAAACTAATGACTGGCATAATTTTTAATGAGCATAAAACTATAACAGTAATATAAGAAATAATTAATAATACACTAATTAGAACTTGAGTAATGCTCACCTTATATACATTATTTAAGCCTTCTAAGCTTGTCTTTATATCCTTAACCTTTACAGTTTCATTCTTATTTCCAAATTCATATGAACAAGCTAAAATATTTAAAGTATCTTCAATATTTCTATTAAAATATGAAGAAGCTTTTTGAGATTGAAGAATTTCTTCTTCAGATTTTAAATTAGCATTTAAACTACTTGCTGTAAGTTCTCTTCCTATTGGTGTTTTAGAAAAGCTAATAAAAGAATAAATACTCTTTTTACCATAAATGTCTAAATCAGATTCAAAAAATTTATCATTTGATTTATAAGAATCTGTTTTAAAATCTTCCCCAGAATCTTTAAATGAAGGATTATCTTTAAAGCGTTCTAGATAATCATTAATGATAATTAATTTGTAATTTAATTTATTATCTATTGCTTGATAATGTATTTGAAAGAAGTGCAATACCGCAGCAATTATAAAGCAGATGATGCTTAAAATTATATAAGGAGTTTTATTAGTTTGACGAATCAAATAAATAATAAAAATAATAAGTAATAAAACAGATACAAATTTTAAATTTGCATACATATTTAAGCTCTTCTTATTAGATTCAATTTCTTGATTTAATTCATTCTTTAAATTAATAAATCTTTCTTTCTTCATAATTAACCCTTCCAGTCACATTAAGAATAATATCTGTATCATAACCTCTTTGAAATAAATATTTCTTTAATTTCAAAGGCATTTTTGATATATCGCCACTTTGAATATATTTATTTGCAAGTTCCATACAAGAATTATAAAAATCTTCATAGCTAATATTTTCTAATGAATTATTTATAATCTCATCACTAATATTTTCTTGCTTACCCTTACTAATAATATAAAATTTACCATAATGATGTCTAAAATAATAATCAGTCATATAATTAAAATATTTTTGATCATCAAGCAATTTCTTGTTTTTAAGTGTATTGATTATTTTTTCAATAATCATATTATTAGCTTCTTTTCTTAATAAGTAATTGTTTAATTTATTTTTAGAACACATATTTTTTGAAATATATCCTAAAGCTAAATCATAATATTTAAAATATTCATTTTGATTTTTTAAATCTTCTAATTCTTCTTCACTAATTTTTTTACCAATAAGTAATAAATTAGAAACAATTAATTCTTCTAAGCAATTGAAGCAAGTTCCATCATCAAATATTAGTGTGTAATATTTCTTTTTTTTTTTTATTTCTTTTAAAATCATGAGTCATATTCACCAACGATTTCTCTAGTTTCAGCAAAGAAAG
>JAEELC010000121.1 GCA_016288675.1 Acholeplasmatales bacterium
CACAATGATGGTGGTTACGTAGGTGGTATTCTTGGTAGAGATAAGAACGAATTTGCTTCTTATAAGCTATATATGAACCGTTGCGTATTCGTTGGTATTGTTGATACTAATAAGACTTATTCTGCTGGTATTGTAGGTTCATTTGATTCAGCTGCTGGTTATATTGATGTTGAAAACTGTATTTCAGATACTATCCTAGTATGTGCAGCTATCACATTAGATTATTCAACAGAAATTGGTCAAAAGAACAATTCTCCAATTGTAGGTCGTTTAACTTATGTTGAAGGATTACAAACATTTATTGGTAATGCTGGTCCATATAATGAATATCATATGGAAGTAAACTCAAATGCTGAAAACTTCAAGAAGAATATTGTAAGTGAGAGCTTCTATACTTCTAAGTTATATGATCTTGAAAATACTTGGGTAATGACTAAGGATGAAGCTGGTAATAATACTGGTTGCATTTTAAGAAATGCATTATAATGATTAAAGAACGCTTCGGCGTTCTTTTTTCTTTAAAGTAATTTATGATATATCTTGATTTTTGAAAATCACTTTGGTATAATCGAAATTCCCCATATAAAAAGGAGACGATACAAATGGGTTCATTAAAATCAAATTATCATACACATAATAGATTATGTAATCATGCTGTAGGTAATGCATTTGATTATGTAGAAAAGGCTATTGAATATAAATATGAAGAAATAGGTCTAACAGATCATGACCCAATTCCAGAAAGCTTTATGACTGAAGAAGAATATTTAGCTAATCTTTGTCAAAGAAATATGAAGGAAGAAGAATTCTATAATATTTATCTTCCTGAAGTAAAAGCTTGTCGTGATAAATATAAAGATAAAATATCTATTAAGATAGGTCTTGAATGTGAATATTTAGATGAACATAAATCTTATTATGAAAAATTAAGACGTGAGCTTGATTATTTAAATTTAGGTGTTCACTTCTTTAAAGACAAAGAAGGTCATATTAAATCAAGCTATCATGATATATCTTATAAGAATATTGATGAGTATGCTGATGCATGTGTTCTTGGAATGAAGACTGGTTTATTTAAAATATTAGTTCATCCAGATTTATTTATGTTTGATTACAAAGATATTAATGGTAAGCGTATTTTTGATGAAGCTTGTCAAAAAGCTAGTAAGAAAATTATTGAAGCGGCAATAAAGTATGATATTGTACTTGAAGTAAATGTTAATGGACTTGCTAATTCAAGAAAATATAATTCAGAATCTTGGCTATATCCAGATGCTTGCTTCTGGGATATTGCAAGTACATATAAAGATTTAAAGATTGTTATTGGTATAGATGCTCATAATCCATTATCTTTAAATAGTACTGATATTGATCAGGTTAAAGAATTCTGTGCTAAACATAATTTAAATGTTTTAGAAAGATTAAGCTTTTAGAAAAGTCACACAATTTTGTGTGACTTTTTTCTTGTTAACGTTTACATTTTCACACTATAAAATAAATATGTTATGATATATCTAAAGAGGTGCTAGATATGCAGGAATTAAAATCAAACGTAATTAGCGAAGGTATTGCATATGGTAAAATATTAAATATTAAAAATGATATCTTCGTATCTAACCTTCATACAAACAATAAAGAATATGAAAAAGCTTCTTTAGCAGAAGCTTTTAAGGCTGTTGTTAAGGATATAAAGGAACTTGAAAAAGGATCAAATGATGAATTTTTAAATGTACACGCAATGATTCTTGAAGATCCTCAATTAATGAAAGAATGCTGTGAACAAATTGATAATAATTCATATCAAGCTTCAAAAGCTTTTGATGTAGTTATTAATAAATATATAGATATTTTTGAAAAAGCTAATTCTTTTTATTTAGAAGAACGTAATCTTGATTTAAAAGATATTAGAAGACGTGTTTTATTAGCATTGAATAATGATTATGTTAATCATTTAGAGCATGATAAAGTAATTCTTGTGTGTGATGAGCTTTATCCATCATATGTATCTGAATTTAGAAATACATTAGCTGGTGTTATTGCACGTAAGGGTGGTACAACTAGCCATGGTGCTATTTTATGTAAGGCTCGTGAGATTCCTTTTGTAACATTAGATTTTGATTTTCAATTTGATGATTCAAAAGAAATCGTTATTGATACTAGAAGTAAGCTTGTTTATTATGATTGTAATCAAGATTTTATTTCTAATTATAAGGATTATAAAAAGAATATCTCATCTCGTGTAAGAATTAGAGATTTTAGTGAACAAGGAATTAAAATCTTAGGTAATGTTTCAAGCAATGAAGAATTACTTAAGGTAAGAAAATATAAGCTTCATGGTGTTGGCTTATATAGAACTGAATTCATCTTTATGAATAAGAACCGCGCTTTAACAGAAGATGAACAATATGAAATTTATAATGATGCCGTATGTGAAATGATTCAACGTCCTATTACATTTAGAACATTTGATATTGGTGATGATAAACAATTATCATATATTAAAGCAGATAAGAAGGGTGTAAGAAATTATAGAAATTATCCTAATTTATTTAAAGATCAAGTAAGAGCTTTAATTAGAGCTAATCGTTATCAAAATATGCGTATAATGTTTCCTATGATTGAATCTTATGATGATTTCTTATATTTAAAAGATATAGTTGTTAAATGTAAGAAGGAATTAGGAAGTGTAGGATATCTTAAAATTGGTATGATGCTTGAAACACGTGAGGCGGTAGAGCATTTATCTGATTTTAAGGATGTTGATTTTATATCTCTTGGTACTAATGACTTAACTCATGAATTATATAATGTAGATAGAAATAATATTTCAGACTATTCTACATATCTAGATTCATTAATTGAGGTTATTAAGCGTGTAGTAGAACATTGCAAGATGTATAACATTGAATTATCTATGTGTGGTGAGCTAGCAGGTATTCCTGATGTTACTAGTATTTTATTAAATGCTGGTATTAAGAATTTCTCAGTATCTCCTAATTTAAGTAAAGCTATAGAAGAATCATTAGTTAAATATTATAATTTATAGATCCATAAGTTAAATCTTGTGGATTTTTTTTTATTTATAATAAGAGTATATTATAAGGAGAAAGTCTATGGAAAAGAAAATGAAATACATTATTGCACTTATAGCTATTGTTTTATCAAGCCTTAATCTAATTAGTTTTAATAATGATATATATTATTATTTTGTAGATATTATTATTTTTGCATCTACATTCTTATTACTTTTATTTGATAAGGAAACTAAAGATTTATTATTAATTATGGCTCTTATACCTTTTGTTATATATAACTATGCTAGTAAAGGCATTGTTATTTATATCTTAGGAACTATTTCAATTCTGGTAGGATGTATAATACGTTCTAAGAAATTTGAAATCAAATATAATATTAGATTTTTAGATTTATATTTCTTAGTAATTATATTTGTGTCTGCTCTACTTAGTATACTTTGTAGTTTTTTTATAATCCAAGCGTTAAATATTATAAATTTGGATTAATATTATTACTTGTTAACGCATTAATGCTATTATTTGTTGTTGCTAATTCTACTAAGTTTAATTTTAATAATGATAAAGAATATTATATATTATTACCAATTACAATTATTATTATTTATCTAATAATTAGCAAAATTGGTCATAAAGGTATGCTATATGTTGTACCTGTAGCAATAATTTTTATGTTATTTAATATTCTTTATATGAATAGTGATAATCTTAAAGATAGAATAATAGGATATGTTAGTAGTTTATTTGAACTTAATTTTGTATTAAATTGTTCTACTAGATATAATGATTTAATATTCTTAAGTATAGTATTAATAATAATTGCTACATATGTTATTAAAAATAAAGCCAATATATATGAAAAATTATTATTGCTGCTAGGAGTAGCAATAAGTATTGTTATTGTTCTTGTATTTAATAGAAGAACTCTTATTGCAACATTGCCATCTATCTTGTATTTTTATGACTATCTAAAACCACACGGATTAATTGTTATAGATCCTAAATATAATGAGTTCTATGATATGATTACTTATTATGTTGCACATTTTGCAATTCTTATGATTATTCCTGTTTTATTCTTTATAGTTATTAAATATGTTAGAAAGAATTATAAAACTATAAATATGATTATATTTATTATAATGGATTTAATTTCTATAGCTTATTTTAATGTATATTATTTCCCATTAATTGCAACTATAGCATTTATATTATTAATAGATTATGATGATATTAAAACTTTAGAAC